>DATIUK010000047.1:0-5673 GCA_035466885.1 Casimicrobiaceae bacterium | reverse complement strand
ACGACGACTGTCGAGGGCCGCGAGCGTTTCGGCGTCAGCGTTCGGTACCCGCGCGAGCTTCGCGGCGATCCGCAGCAGATCGCCGCCAGCGTGCTGGTGCCGACGATGGACGGCGCGATGCTGCCGCTCGGGCAGCTGGCGAACATCCGCATCGCCCAGGGTGCCCCTGCGATCCGCACCGAGAACGCGCTGCTCTCCGCCTACATCTACGTCGACATCCGCGACCGCGACATCGGCGGCTACGTCGCCGACGCGCGCAAGGCGGTCAACGACAGCGTGAAGTTTCCTCCGGGCTATTACATCGCCTGGAGCGGCCAGTTCGAATACATGGAGCGCGCACTGGAGAAGCTGAAGATCGTCGTGCCGGTCACCCTGCTGCTGATCTTCCTGCTGCTCTACCTCAACTTCCGGCGGCTGACCGAAACCTTCATCGTCATGCTGTCGGTGCCCTTCGCACTCGTCGGCGGCATCTGGCTGATGTGGTGGCTGGGGTACAACATGTCGGTGGCCGTGGCCGTCGGCTTCATCGCCCTCGCGGGCGTGGCGGCCGAGACCGGCGTGGTGATGTTGATCTACCTCGATCATGCGTGGCAGAGGATTCGCGACCAGCGTGCCGCGGAGGGCGTCAGCCCGACCGCAAGCGACCTGTACGCCGCGGTGATGGAGGGTGCGGTCGAGCGCGTGCGCCCCAAGATGATGACGGTGGTGGCCATCATGGCCGGCCTGTTGCCGATCATGTGGGGCACCGGTACCGGTTCCGAGGTGATGAGCCGCATCGCCGCCCCGATGGTCGGCGGCATGGTCTCCTCGACGGTGCTCACGCTGGCGGTGATCCCGGCGATCTACGCGCTGGTGAAGGGCTGGCGGCTGCCGCGGGAAGAGCTGACGGCACTCACTGGACGAGGCGATGCGCCGACGCGCCGCTGACGATTCCGGTTCGCAAGCCGCGGCCTCCCGCCGGGCTGTCGGGGTCGCGGCAGCCCCGCCGTCGTCCGACGCCGCGTGGATGTTCGTCTTCGGCTGCTGGCTGGTCGCCTGCGCGTCGACCCTGGGCGCGCTCTTCTTCAGCGAGGTGATGCAGCTGCCGCCCTGTGCGCTGTGCTGGTATCAGCGCATTTTCATCTTTCCGCTGGTGCTGCTGCTGCCGATGGGGCTCTTCCCCTTCGATCCTCGGGTCGTCCGCTACGCGTTGCCGCTGGTCGCCGTCGGCGGCGGCGTGTCGCTGTTCCAGCTGCTGCTGGTCTGGGGTGTGATCCCGGAGAGCATCCAGCCCTGCCGGCAGGGCGTGTCGTGCAAGGACGTGCAGATCGAGTGGCTGGGATTCGTCTCGATCCCGTTGCTCTCCTTCGTCGCCTTCGTCGTCATGGGCGCGCTGCTGGTCGCCGCGCACTTCAGGAGTTCGCAATGAACCGCAAGACGCTCTTCGTCGCTTCCGCCGTGGTCCTGCTGCTGGCTTTTGCCGGCGGAAGCCTCTTGTACAAGAGCGAGAAGCTCCAGCGCTGGACCAAGGTGCTGGGCCAGAACCAGGCCGCGCTCGCCAGCGCGCACTCGCCGTCGCTCGGCCATGCCGACGCCAGGGTGCACATCGTCGAGTTCCTGGATCCCGCATGCGAGACCTGCGCCGAGTTCTACCCCGAGGTCAAGCGGATGATGGCGGCGTATCCGGATCGGGTCCGGCTGTCGGTACGCCTGCTGCCCCTGCACAACGGCTCGCAGGACGTCGTGAGGATGCTCGAGGCGAGCCGCAAGCAGGGCAAGTTCTGGCCGGCCCTCGAGGCCGTGCTCGCCAACCAGTCGCAATGGGTCAGCAACCACGTCGCCCGCCCGGAACGCGCCTGGGAGGTCCTCGGCCGCGCGGGGCTCGACCTCGCCCAACTGCGCGCCGACATGAGCGCACCCGACGTCGCCCGGAACCTGGAGCAGGACCGCAGCGACGCCAAGGCGCTCGACGTCACCATGACGCCCGAGTACTTCGTCAACGGCCGCCCGCTGCCGGACTTCGGCCTCGCCCAGCTGCAGGCGCTGGTCCGGGACGCGGTGCAGGTGGCGTACCCCTGACGCCTGCACCGACCGGCAGCGAGCGCGTCGTCGAAGAGTGCCACCGACCGCGGTCGTGGGAAGGACAGAAACAGGCCGACGACAACGACCGCAACGTAGACCGCAGGCGCACCGGGCCCGACCATACTAAGCACGCGGTCTTCGGACGGGCTCCGGCCGCTATCGCCGTCCGGGTCCCGGTGCTAGCATCGACCCCCTGCCGGCCAGGAGAGCCGGCACGAAAACAACCCGAGGAGGATCCCGATGACCCGGTTTCGCAACCGCCTGGCTGCAATGGCGGCGCTGGCGCTTTTCGCCTTCGTCGCTTCGACCCCCGCGCTGCACGCGCAGACTCCGCCGCCGCCGGAGCTGCCGTCGGGCTGGGTCGACAAGCAAATTGTCTACACCGACTACGACATGGTCGCGGCGGCCAATCCGCTGGCGGTCAAGGCCGGCGTCGACACGCTGAACGCCGGCGGTTCCGCCGTCGACGCGGCGATCGCCGTGCAGATGGTGCTGAACCTCGTCGAGCCGCAGTCGTCCGGCATCGGCGGCGGCGCGTTCCTCGTCACATTCGACCCGAAGAACGGCAAGGTCGAGACCTACGACGGACGCGAGACCGCACCGATGGCCGCCGATGGCAACCTGTTCATGACGCCCTCCGGTCCGATGGGCTTCACCGCCGCGGTGATCGGCGGGCGCTCGGTCGGCACGCCCGGCGCGCTGCGCCTGCTCGAGCTCGCGCACAAGGAAAAGGGCCGGCTGCCCTGGGCAAAGCTCTTCGAGCCGGCGATCGTGCTGTGCGAACAGGGCTTCGCGGTGTCGCCGCGGCTCTTCGCCGCGCTGTCGGGCGCCAATGCGGTGCTGAAGACCGATCCGGTGACCGGGCCGTACTTCTACCAGGCCGACGGCACGCCCAAGCCGGTCGGCACGGTCATCAAGAACCCCGAGCTCGCCGCCACGTTCCGCGCGATCGCCGCCGGTGGCGCCGACGCGTTCTACAGCGGCGCCATCGCCAACGACATCATCGCCAAGGTGCGCTCGCGCCCGACCAACCCCGGGCTCCTAGCCGCCGGCGACCTCGCCGCGTACAAGGCCAAGAAGCGCGAGCCTGTCTGCGGCCAGTACCGCGGCCGCACGATCTGCGGGATGAGCATGCCCTCGTCCGGCGCGACGACCGTGCTGATGACGCTGGCAATGCTCGAGGGCTTCGACGTCAAGGCGATGGGACCGAACACCGTCGACTCGGTGCACCTCATCTCCGAAGCCTACCGTCTCGCCTACGCGGACCGCGGCCAGTACATGGCCGACGCCGACTTCGTCAGCGTTCCGCTCGCGGGCCTGCTCGACCGCAACTATCTCGCCCAGCGCGCGAAGCTCATCAACATGAGCAAGTCGATCGGCGTGCCGCCGGTCGGCCAGCCGCCCGGCTGCTGTGCGGCCAACGTGTTCGGCGAGGGATTCCACTACGAGCCCGAGGGCACCTCGCACATGTCGATCGTCGATCGCGACGGCAATGCGGTGTCGATGACGACGACGATCGAGAGCGGTTTCGGCAGCTACCAGATGGTGCGCGGCTTCCTGCTCAACAACCAGCTGACCGATTTCTCGTTCACCCCGGTCGACGCGGCCGGCAAGCTGGTGGCCAACCGCGTGGAGCCGGGCAAGCGCCCGCGCAGCTCGATGGCGCCGGTGATGGCGTTCGACGGCAAGATGCGGCTCGACACCGTCGTCGGCTCGCCGGGCGGCAGCGCGATCATCCAGTACGTGACCAAGACGCTGGTCGGTGTCTACGACTGGAACCTCGACATCCAGCAGGCGATCAACCACGGCAACTTCGGCGCGCAGACGTCGGCGACGACGCAGCTCGAGAAGGGCAGCTCGGTCAAGGACCTCGGCCCGGGGCTCGTCGCCCGCGGCCACACGGTGTCGGTCGTCGACATCAACAGCGGGCTGCACGGCATCACGTTCAACGGCGTCCGCGACAACGGCAACCGCACCGGCCTCGCCGCGATCGTGCTGCCCTACGCCGGCTGGGCCGGCGGCGCCGATCCGCGGCGCGAAGGCATCGCCGCCGGATTCTGAACCCGACCCCACGAGGAACAACGACCATGAACAAGATCACTCTCACGGCCGCGGCCGCGGCGTTGCTCGCCTGCGGGCAGGCCGGTGCCCAATCGATGCCTCCCGCTTCGGACTTCTATGTCGTCGGCGGTGCCGGATGGGCGAAGCACGACATCGACGGCGGCAGCATCAGTTCGCAGCTCGCCTCGCTGGGCTATGTCGGCGCCACGACCTCGGTCAGCAACGACGAAACCGCGTGGCGAATCGGCGCCGGCTGGCTGCCCCACCCCAACATCGGCATCGAGCTGTCGTACTTCGACCTCGGCAAGCCCAGCTATACGTCGACGGCGACACGCCCGGGATCGCTCGACGCCAGCATCAAGGTCACCGGCTGGTCGATCGACGTGGTGCCGCAGTACCAGTTCGATAACGGTTTCGGCGTGTTCGGCCGGCTGGGCTACGCCCGGACCGAGAGCGACGCGAACTTCACCGGCAGCGGCGCTTTCCGGCTGGCGCAATCGTCGACCAGCGCGACGCAGAACGGCTGGGATGCCGGACTTGGCGTCTCCTACGCGCTCAACCGCAACTTCTCGGTGCGCGGCGAGTGGACGTACTACCCCGACCTCGGCGACGAGTCGATGGGCGGCCAGTGGGACGCCAACGTGTTCCTGATCTCGGCGGTCTGGCGATTCTGACGCGCCCCGCGGGATCGCAGCGAGCAGCCCCCACCGACGCCCCGCCACCGCGGGGCGTTTTCTTGTTGCGGCCGGGCACTTGGCGCGCTCAGCCGAGCGCCGCTCGCACCCGCTCGCGGGTGAACGGCACGGTGGTGAGACGCGCGCCAACCGCGTCGAACACTGCGTTGGCGAGCGCCGCCGGCACCGGCGTGGCGGCCGCCTCGCCGGCACCCAGCAGCGGGAACGATGGCCGATGCCCGCGCCACCTGTCGCCGGCGATCGTCGCGGCTGCCAGCCCAGGAGCACCGCGGCGGACCGGATCACCTCGTTGCCGCGCGAATCCGACCGCCCCTGCAGCCGGAACTCGACCGGACCGACGCGCTCGCCCGTACGAAATCCGCCCTGCCGTCGAGCCTTCTGCGCCACGAGCACACTCGCGGCATCGTCGGCATCCAGGCGAAGGCGACGTCTATGACCGACCGGACCAGTCGGAGATCGATGCACGCAACCTTTCCGTCTTTCCGGAATAGTTAAAACGATTGACCGAAATCAACATAGGCGCGCCCGAATTGGCGAACACTGCGCCATCGCTGCCGCGGCGAGTGGCCGCAGGCGGAGATGGTGCGCGCTGCGGGCGGGACCCTGGTGAATGCTCAACTGGCTCCGCGGATCTGCAGTGCTCAGGGTCTTCACCTTGAAGTGGCACAGGAGACTGGACGATGAGGCTGACGAGACGGGAGTTCATTCAGGCATCCGTCGCAAGTGCGGCGATGCTGACCGCCGGATGCGCCACCCAGCCAGGGACGCCGGTCACCAGCGCCATGTCGCTGCGCCCGGCGAAGGCGGCCGGCCCCGCCAAGGGCGACTGGGTCGCGAGCACCTGCCAGGGCTGCAC
>DATIUK010000046.1:0-6934 GCA_035466885.1 Casimicrobiaceae bacterium | reverse complement strand
CCTCGATCGAGTGCTCGGACGTGAGCCGCCGCCGCGACAGGAGCGTCGGCGCGCCCGCGCGGTTCTCGAGGATGAAGCTCTTCGCGTACTCGCCGGTCTGGATTTCCTTCAGCGCCCGGCGCATCGCGTTCTTGGTGTCCTCGGTGACGATCTTCGGCCCGGTCACGTACTCGCCGTACTCGGCGTTGTTGGAGATCGAGTAGTTCATGTTGGCGATCCCGCCCTCGTAGATCAGGTCGACGATCAGCTTCAGCTCGTGCAGGCACTCGAAGTACGCCATCTCTGGCGCGTAGCCGGCCTCGACCAGCGTCTCGTAGCCCGCCTTGATGAGCTCGACCGTGCCGCCGCAGAGCACCGCCTGCTCGCCGAAGAGGTCGGTCTCGGTCTCCTCGCGGAAGTTGGTCTCGATGACGCCGGCGCGCGCGCCGCCGATCGCCGCGGCGTAGGACAGCGCGACGTCGCGCGCCTTCTTCGACGCGTCCTGGTGGACGGCGATCAGCATCGGTACGCCGCCGCCCTGCGTGTAGGTCGAGCGCACGGTGTGCCCGGGCGCCTTCGGGGCGATCATCACCACGTCGAGGTCGGCGCGGGGGACGACCTGTCCGTAGTGGACGTTGAAGCCGTGCGCGAACGCGAGCGTGGCGCCCTTCTTGATCGCCGGCTCGACGTCGTTCTTGTAGACGGCCGCGATGTTCTCGTCGGGCATCAGCATCATCACGACGTCGGCGCCCTTGACCGCCTCGTCGACCTCGGCGACCTTGAGTCCCGCCTTCTTCGCCTTGTCCCACGACGCCCCGCCCTTGCGCAGGCCGACCGTCACCTTGACGCCCGAGTCGTTGAGGTTCTGCGCGTGGGCGTGGCCCTGCGAGCCGTAGCCGACGATGGTGACCTTCCTGCCCTTGATCAGCGACAGGTCGGCGTCCTTCTCGTAGTAGACCTTCATCTTGCTTCTCTCTCCCGTGGCGCACGCGCCGCTGGCGACGCGCGCAGGTTTGGCGATGGTTAAGGTGGAACCGGTGTTCAGACGCGCAGGATCCGCTCGCCGCGGCCGATCCCGGACGCGCCGGTGCGCACCGTCTCCAGGATGACGCCGGGCTCGATCGCCTGCAGGAACGCGTCGAGCTTGCTGCCGGTGCCGGTGAGCTCGATCGTGTAGCTCTTGTCGGTGACGTCGAGGATCCGGCCGCGGAAGATGTCGGCGAGGCGCTTCATCTCGTCGCGGTCCTTGCCGGCCGCGCGCACCTTGACCAGCATCAGCTCGCGCTCGATGTGGTTGCCGTCGGTCAGGTCGATGACCTTCACGACCTCGACCAGCTTGTTCAGCTGCTTGGTGATCTGCTCGACCACGTCGTCGGAACCCACGGTGACGAGGGTTATCCGCGACATCGTCGGGTCCTCGGTGGGAGCGACGGTCAGCGACTCGATGTTGTAGCCGCGGGCCGAGAACAGCCCCGAGATGCGCGACAGCGCGCCAGCCTCGTTCTCGACCAGGATGGACAGAATATGGCGCATGATCAAAGCTCCTCCGACAGGATCATCTCGGTCAGGCCCTTGCCGCCCGGCACCATCGGGAAGACGTTCTCCGTCTGGTCGGTGATGAAGTCCATGAAGACCAGCCGATCCTTGAGCCTGAACGCCTCGCGCAGCGCGCCCTCGACGTCCGCCGGTTTCTCGATCTTCATCCCGACGTGCCCGTAGGCTTCCGCCAGCTTGACGAAATCGGGCAATGCGTCGATGTAGCTTTCAGCGTGCCGGTTGCCGTAGAAGAACTCCTGCCACTGCCGCACCATGCCGAGATAGCGGTTGTTGAGGTTCACGAGCTTGATCGGGAGGCGGTACTGTTTGCAGGTGGACAGCTCCTGTATGCACATCTGTATCGACCCCTCGCCGGTGACGCAGGCGACGGTGGCGCCGGGGTTCACCATCTGCACGCCCATCGCCGCCGGCAGCCCGAAGCCCATGGTGCCGAGGCCGCCCGAGTTGATCCAGCGCCGCGGCTTGTCGAACTTGTAGTACTGCGCCGCCCACATCTGGTGCTGGCCGACGTCCGAGGTGACGAAGGCGTCGCCGCCGGTGATCTCGTAGAGCTTCTCGACGACGAACTGCGGCTTGATCAGCTCGCTCGAGCGGTTGTAGCGCAGGCAATCCTTGCCCTGCCACTCCTTGATCTCGGCCCACCAGGCCTCGAGCGCCGCGGCGTCCGGGCGCTGCGGTGAGCCGTCGATCAGCTTCTGCATCTCGTCCAGCACGTCGGCGACGTAGCCGACGATCGGCACGTCGACCTTCACGCGCTTGGAGATCGACGACGGATCGATGTCGATGTGGATGATCTTGCGGTCGGCGCGGAAGAAGTGCGCCGGGTTGCCGATGACGCGATCGTCGAAGCGCGCGCCGACGGCGATCAGCACGTCGCAGTGCTGCATCGCCATGTTGGTCTCGAACGTGCCGTGCATCCCCGGCATGCCCGTGTACTGCGGGTCCGTGCCGGGGTAGGCGCCGAGGCCCATCAGCGTCGTCGTGCAGGGGTAGCCCAGCGAGCGCACGAACCGGGTGAGCTGCGCGGCGGCGTTGTTGAGGATCACCCCGCCACCGGCATAGACCATCGGGCGCTTGGCTTCGAGCAGGATCTGCACCGCCTTCTTGATCTGCCCGGAGTGGCCCTTGGTGACCGGGTTGTACGAGCGCAGCGAGACGCTCTTCGGGTACGCGAACTCGGTCTTCGCCTGCGTGATGTCCTTGGGGATGTCGACCAGGACCGGGCCCGGCCGGCCCGAGGCGGCGAGGTAGAACGCCTTCTTGATCGTGGACGCGAGGTCCTTGACGTCCTTGACCAGGAAGTTGTGCTTGACGCAGGGCCGGGTGATCCCGACCGCGTCGCACTCCTGGAACGCGTCCTGGCCGATGTAGTGCGTCGGCACCTGCCCGGACAGGACCACGAGCGGGATCGAGTCCATGTACGCGGTGGCGATCCCCGTGACCGCGTTGGTGACCCCGGGGCCGGAGGTGACCAGCGCCACGCCGGTCTTGTGCGACGAGCGCGAGTAGCCGTCGGCGGCGTGGACGGCACCCTGCTCGTGCCGCACCAGGACGTGCTTGACCTTGTCCTGCTTGAAGAACTCGTCGTAGATGTTGAGTACCGAGCCGCCCGGATACCCGTAGACGTACTCGACGCCCTCTTCCTGGAGGCAGCGGATGACTATTTCCGCACCGGTAAGTTGCATGGCTGTGCCCTAAGCGAATTGACGTGGAACCCGACCCGACGCGAGTCGGCGGGGTTCTGCAAAAATGTCCGGCGCGCTTTGCGGATGGACGCGCCCAAGTCGGCTTGAATCGGGTAGCAAGCCGCGATCTGTAAACTACCGCCGCACCCCGGGGGAGGCTCCACGATCGCTTGTGGCGACGCGGGAGGGGGCGCTGGCAGCCGTTTTTGCAGTACAGCACGACCGTTCCCGGTCGCAGGCGAAACCATACCGCGGCGACCGGTGCCGGTCAAGGGTGTTGCGGCGCACAATGGCCGGAGCGCGAATGCCCCCTATAATGAATTGCAAAGAGCGCTGCGAGCGGACACCCTGGCCACCAAACAAGAAATATCGGCGTTTCTCGCGGAAGTCGAACGACGGGCGTTCAAGCACGCGATGTTCGCGATCCGCGACGAGGACGCGGCGCTGGATGCCGTGCAGGACGCCATGCTCAAGCTGACCGAGAAGTACGCGGACAAGCCGGCGGAGGAATTGCCGATGCTTTTCCAGCGTATCCTGCAGAACACGATTCACGACCACTTCCGGCGCCGGAAGGTCCGCTCGACCTGGACCACGCTGCTGTCCGCCCTGGGCAAGGGCGACCAGAAAGATGACGATTTCGATCCGCTGGAAACTTTGCCGGCCGCCGACGACACTAACCTGCCGTCCGACCCGGCGGAGCGGTTCCAGCAGGCGCAGGTCATGGGGTTGATCGAACACGCGCTTGCCAATCTGCCGGCGCGTCAACGCGAAGCGTTCCTGCTGCGTTACTGGGAAGAAATGGATGTCGCCGAGACAGCCGCCCTGATGGGCTGCTCGGAAGGGAGCGTCAAGACGCACTGCTCCCGCGCCGTCCATGCTCTCGCCGCGGCACTGCAGGCCAAGGGGGTGAGCCTATGACCGCCAACGAAGACCTTTTCGCCAAGAAAATAACGGGTTACCTCGACCGGGGGAGCGACGAGCTCAGGTCGGGCACGGCTTATCGGCTGCAGCAGGCCCGGGCCCGCGCGCTGGAACGCCTCGCCGAGGCCGAGACCGCGCCGGCCGTCGGGATGGCGGCGGCACACGGCCTCGCCGGAAGCGGCTCGATGTCGGGGCGCACGGGGCTGCGCGGCCACCCGCTGTGGTCCAGCCGCGGCTTGTGGGTCGGCATCGCGCTGATCATCGCCGGCGGGGTGTTCTACCATCAGTGGCAGGCGACGCAGGCGGCCAGGGAGATCGAGGAGACCGACGCGGCCATCCTGTCCTCGGAGCTCCCGATCGACGCCTACCTGGACTCGGGGTTCCAGAATTGGCTGAGACAGGTCGGCAACTGATCGCGTTCGCCCGCCGCGCGCTGCGGCTGGCGGCCGTCGTCGCAGCGAGCCTGTTCATCGCCGGCACGGCGGTCGCGGCGACGGCCGCGTCGCCGACATGGGGGCAGTTGACGCCCGGCGAGCAGCAGATACTGGCACCGCTGCAGCCGGAGTGGGACAAGCTCGACGCGCCGCGCAAGCAAAAATGGCGCGGCATCGCCCAGCGCTACCCCAAGATGTCGCCCGAGGAGCAGCAGCGCGTCCGGGAACAGATGCGCCCGTGGGCGACGCTGAGCCCGCAGGAGCGGGCGGCCGCGCGGGAGCAGTACAAGACCCTGAAGCAGCTGCCGCCCGAGACGAAGCAGGACGTCAAGCAGAAATGGGAGCAATACCAGAGCCTGCCGCCCGAGGAACGCCAGAAACTCGGGGTCAAGCCGGCCGCCCCGCCGCCGGCCAAGGCGGGCCCGGCGGGCGTCGCCCCGGCACCGAAGAGCGCGCCGACGCCCGTTTTGCCACCCGCGCCGACCTCCGGCCCGACCCCGGGCGCGCCCACGCCGACGGTCAACCGGTGAACCGCCGTTGAGCGGTCGCGCCGCGGGATCGGGCGCCACCCTCGGCCGCCTGGCGACGTTGCCGCGGCGACTGGGCGCCCTGGTCTACGAATCCCTGCTGATCGCGGCGCTGGTGCTCGTCGCCGGCTTCGTCCTCGCGCCTCTCGTCTCG
Organism: Casimicrobiaceae bacterium; assembly: GCA_035466885.1. Taxonomy (GTDB): domain Bacteria; phylum Pseudomonadota; class Gammaproteobacteria; order Burkholderiales; family Casimicrobiaceae; genus CAIWHR01. The sequence goes on along the minus strand of DATIUK010000046.1, from coordinate 1,677 downwards.
CCCGCAGCCGGCCCCGCGTCGGGCCTGCGCCTGCCCGGCGCCGTGGGCCGAGCCATCTCGTTCGCCGGCGTCTTCGGCAGCATGCTGGCGTACTGTATCTGGTCGTGGAGCGCCCCCCGCCGCACGCTGGCGATGAAAACCTGGCATCTTGGCCTCGCCACCGTCGCCGGCGGGCCGGTCACCCTCGGGCGGGCCGCGCTTCGCTACCTGGCCTGCTGGACGGGTCCGGCGCTGGCGGTCACCGCCTATCTCGCGCTCCACCCGTTAGGTCTGGGTGCGCACGCGACCTGGCTCGTCGCCTTCAATTTCCTCTGGGCCTTCGTCGATCCGGACCGCCAGTTCCTGCACGACCGGATTGCCGGCACCCGGATCGTGGCCACCGCGTAGGCCGGCGGCCGTTCAGCGCGCCGCGACCGGGCGGGCGAGCGCGACGCCCAACGCAATCAGCACCATGCCGGCGAGCGCCGCCGCGCCGAGGCTCTCGCCGAACACCAGCCAGGCCAGCACTGCCGTCGTCGGCGGCACGAGATAGAACAGCCGCGCGACGTTCGACGCCTCGCCGTGGCGCAGCAGCCAGTACAGCAGGCTGATCGCGCCGACCGAGAGCACCAGCACCGACCACGCCAGCGCGAAGGCGAACTCGCCGGTCCAGCGCACCGGCGCAGGCTCGAACACCGCAACCAGGGGCGCGAACACCAGCGCGCAGGCGCCGAACTGGATCACCGCGCCCGCGCGCAGGTCGACGTGGGTGCAGAATCGCTTCTGGTAGAGCGCGCCGACGCTGATCCCCGCCAGGGCCACGGCGGCCGGCCACAGGTCGTGCAGCGAGCCGACGGTGCCGAAGCGGTGGCGCACGACCAGCCAGACGCCGACGAGGCCGAGCAGCAGTCCGGCCCACTGCCGGGCGACGATGCGCTCCCCGAGCCAGCGCCGGGCGAGGAGCACCGTCAAGAGCGGCTGCAGGCCGACCAGCATGGCGATGGTCCCGGCGGGCATGCCACCGGACAGCGCGACGAACACCCCGCCCAGGTACGCGCCGTGCACGAGCCACGCCGATACCGCGACGTGCCCGACCTCGGTCAGCGTTCGCGGCCAGCGCGCCCGCGTCATCCAGGCGAGCAGCGCCATCAGCGCCGTCACGAGCAGGAAGCGGTAGAGCAGGAACGACAGCGGCGGAGCGTAGGGCAGGCCGTACTTGGCCGCGATGAAGCCCGTGCTCCAGAGCAGGACAAAGAGCGCCGGAAAGACGACCTGCCGGCGGGCGTGATCGAGGACGATGGCGAGGCTCGGGCCGGCCCCGGCGAGGGACGACAGCCCTGTGGAAGTGGCGCGGGGTCAGGCCTTGCCGCGCTTCGCTGCGGGCGACGCCTTGGCGGAGCCCTTCGCCGCCGCCCTGGCCTTGGCCGCCGCGCCCTTCTTCGCCGCGGTCTTCCGCAGCGCGGCCTTGTAGCGGGCGATGCTGTCGACGATTTCCTGCTTCGCCTCGTGGGCCTCGACCCAGGTCGCCACGCGGACCCACTTGCCCGGCTCGAGATCCTTGTAGTGCTCGAAGAAGTGGGCGATCTGCTGCGTCGTGATCTCCGGCAGGTCGCGCGGCGACTTGATCGACCGGTAGAGCCCCGACAGCCTGTCGATCGGCACCGCGAGGATCTTGTGATCGCCGCCGGCCTCGTCCTG
>DATIUK010000045.1:0-3865 GCA_035466885.1 Casimicrobiaceae bacterium | reverse complement strand
GAAGCGCTCGTCGCTCATGCCCGCGGGCAGGATGGCGACGCCGTGGCAGCCCACGGTGCGCGAGATGGCCACGCCGCCGCGGCAATAGTTGCCGGTGGAAGGCCACAGCGCGCGGTGGCGCGCCGGGTCGAAGCGGCCGGTGACCAGGCGCGACACCAGGCAGGCATAGGCCGGCAGCACCTTGTGGGCGTGGATCATCGGGAAGCGGTCGCCCAGGACCACGATGATCGGCGACGCCACGCCGGTGAGTGCCTCGGGCAGCACGACGTGGGCGGGCAGCCGCGCGAGGCCGGTGCGCGTGGCGTCGTTGTACCAGTGCACGCGGAACAGGTTCAGGCCCTCGGCGGCATCGGCGTCCACGGACTTCAGGCCTTCGACCCGCGCGGCGCCGATGCGCTGCGGCTCGGCCAGTTCGGCAAAGGTCGGCAGCGCGATGTGGCGCTGGCCGAAGTGCTGCACTGCGCGGTCGTAGGTGGCCTGATCGGCCATGCCGGTTGCGTCGTTCATGTGGGCACCTTTGCTGAGGCCTTGGCGTCAGGCCGGGAGTTTGCCATGCGCACCCGGAGCCGGGCCGCTTCGAGGGCGGCCTGCCCGGGAGTCGATGCCGGCACGCAAGCCCCCGAGGGGTTTCGTGGCGTGCACAACTCGGCGGGGCGCCAGGTTGGTCGCATTGTTTCACAAAAGCCTTGGTTAAAACAAGAGTTTCAGATACTGTTGCCGTATCGAGGCAACCGCCGTCGCCGCCGCCAGGGCCCGCCGCCCGCGCCGCCGGCCCGGCCACCGATCGAGATGAGCTCCGTCCCAACTTCGCACCGCGCCCGCGCACCGCGCACGGCCAGACCGGCAGCGCCCTCGGTGGCGCTGGAAAACCGCATCCGCGCCTGTTACGAAGGCTTGCCGGGCAGCGAGGCGCGCGTGGCCGACGCGCTGCTCAACCATCCCGGCCTTCTGGCCACGCACTCGGCCACCGAACTGGCTGCCGACGCCGGCGTGTCCAAGGCGGCGGTGACGCGGCTCATCAAGCGGCTGGGCTACGACAGCCATGCTGCGGCGCGCAGCGAGGCGCGGCTGGCCCGGCAGTGGGGTGCACCGCTCTATCTGCAGCCCGATGCACCGCCGGGCAACGGCCGCAGGGCGGTCTACGCCCAGCACGTGGCGGCTGATCAGCAGTCGCTGGCGCACACCCTGCAGGGGTTGGACGAGGCCGTTCTGGATGGCAGCGTGATGGCACTGGCACGCGCCCGCCGCGTGGTCGTGCTGGGGTTTCGCAACAGCGCGTGGCTGGCACTCTACGCACGCATTCAACTCGGCCTGCTGCGCCCTGGCGTGGACCTGGCGCCGCTGCCGTCGCAGACCCTGTCCGAGAGCCTGGTCGGCCTGGGCCGGGGCGACGTGATCCTGGCCGTCGGCATGCGCCGGCGCGTGCCGAGCTTTGCCGCAGCCATCCAGGCCGCGCGCGCCGAGGGCGTGCGCATCGTGCTGGTGACCGACCCCACCGGCGTGGCCGATGTGCCGGGTGCCGACTGGACGCTTGGCTGCCACTGCCGCGGCGCGGCCATGTTCGACACCTACGTGGCCGCCGTCAGCGTGATCAACTTCCTGACCGCGCAAGTGGCCGCGCAGCTGGGCACGGCGGCCCTGCGGCGACTGCAGGACGTGGAACGGTGGCACGGCCGGCTGGGCGACATGGCGTAGCACGGATGGGCAATGCCGTCGCCCGGGTCTGGTCCGGGTCGGGTCGGTGGGGCGGGTCAGGCGTGGGCTTTCGGCGCCAACGGGCGGCTCGGCGCGCTCGGCGCCGCGGGACCCGCGCCGGCGCCGGGGTGGCCGCGCGGTCTCTCCGGCGGGTGCCGGTTCGATCGGGTCCGGCTGTGCTACCCTCCTACCGACGAGAAGTCGGGAGGTTGGGCGGGCGTTCCCTCCAGCGTCCGCCGGCTGTCCTTCCTGGGCTGCGCCTGGGGAAAGCACGATGGTTGACATCAACGGCGAGCGCTTGCTCGCTTCGTTGCAGGAACTCGGACGGATTGGCGCGCTCGCCGGCGGGGGCGTGTGCCGGCTGGCACTCACCGACGAGGACAAGCTGGGCCGCGATTGGGTCGTGGCGCGCATGCGCGCGCTGGGCATGGCGGTCAGCATCGACGGCATCGGCAACGTCGTCGGGACCCATGCCGGTGCGCAGGCAGGCCCGCCGGTGATGACCGGATCGCACATCGACACCGTCCGCACGGGCGGGCTCTACGACGGCAATTACGGCGTGCTGGCCGGGCTCGAGGTGGTGCAGGCGCTGCAGGATGCCGGCATCCGCACGGCGAAACCGATCGCCGTCGCCTTCTTCACCAACGAGGAAGGTGCGCGCTTCGCGCCCGACATGATGGGCAGCCTCGTGTTCCAGGGCGACCTGCCGCTCGAAGACGCGCTGCGCGTCAATGGCATCGACGGCACCACGGTCGGGGAGAATCTCCGGCGCATCGGCTACTGCGGCAGCGCGCCGGTCGGCTCGGCGCGCGTGGACAGCTACGTCGAGCTGCACATCGAGCAGGGGCCCGTGCTGGACCTGGAAGGCGTCGCCATCGGCGCGGTCGAGGGCGTGCAGGGCATCTCCTGGACGAGGTTCGCGCTGGCCGGCGTGTCCAACCATGCCGGCACCACGCCGATGCGCCTGCGGCGCGACGCCGGGCTGGTCGCGGCGAGGATCGCCTGCTTCGCGCGCGACCTGGCACGCGAGCTGGGCGGCAACCAGGTCGCGACGGTCGGCTCGATGAACTTCCTGCCCAACCTCGTCAACGTGATTCCGAATCGGGTCACCTTCACGGTCGACCTGCGCAACACGGACGAAGCGCTCCTTGCCGCCGCCGAGCAGCGGCTGTGGGCATACGCCGACGAGGCGGCACGCGACGAAGGCGTCGAGCTGACCCGCGAGTCGCTGGCGCGCTTCGAGCCGGTGGACTTCGACCCACGGCTGGTCGATCTCGTCGAGCGCACCGCGCGGGATCTCGGTCTCTCGGTCCGGCGACTGCCGAGCGGCGCCGGCCACGACGCCCAGATGCTGGCACGGATGTGCCCGGCGGGGATGATCTTCGTGCCGAGCGTGGGAGGTCTCAGTCACAACGTGCGCGAGCACACGGAACCGGAAGACCTGGTGGCCGGAGCGCGCGTGCTGCTGCGCGTGCTGCTGGAGCTCGCCGGCGAAGCGGAGGCGGCAGGCTGAACGCGAATTCGCAGCAGGGCTTTCACGAAACGACGAGGTTCGAGTGGCACGGTTCGTAAACGTCGCGATCGGGCAGCTGGGCCCGATTTCCAGGAACGAGGCCCGCGCGCAGGTCGTCGCGCGGCTTTGCGCACTGATGCGCGAGGCGTCGCACATGGGCTGCGATCTCATCGTCTACCCGGAGCTCGCGCTGACGACCTTCTTCCCACGCTGGTTCCTGGCGAACGGGGCCGACGTCGACGCCTTCTTCGAGCGCGAGATGCCCGGGCCCGAGACGCGGCCGCTGTTCGACCTTGCCCGCGACCTTGGCATCGGCTTCTACCTCGGCTACGCGGAGATCGCGGTCGAGGACGGCGTCGCGCACCGCTACAACACTTCGATCATCGTCGACAAGTCCGGCGCCATCGCCGGCAAGTACCGCAAGGTGCACCTTCCCGGGCATGCCGAGCACGAGCCGTGGCGCGAGTTCCAGCACCTGGAGAAGCGCTATTTCGAGCCGGGCCGGGACTTTCCGGTCTTCCACGCCTTCGGCGGCGTCTTCGGCATGGCAATCTGCAACGACCGGCGCTGGCCCGAGACCTACCGCGAGATGGGCCTGCAGGGCGTGGAGATGATCCTGATCGGCTACAACACGCCGGTGCACAACCCGCCCGCGCC
>DATIUK010000044.1:0-3056 GCA_035466885.1 Casimicrobiaceae bacterium | reverse complement strand
TAGGCGACAAGCTGCCCGCGGGCACGCTGTCCGAGTTCATCGAAGTCGAAGGCAACGGCTGCAGCGTCGGCCCCAATCCGTTCACGGTCGAGGCGCTGACCGCCGGCCGGAAGGTCGTGATCTTCGGCCTGCCGGGTGCGTTCACCCCCACCTGCTCGGCGCAGCACGTGCCGGGCTACCTCGCCCAGCTCGATGCGCTGAAGGCCAAGGGCGTGGCCGAGGTCGTCTGCATGTCGGTCAACGACCCGTTCGTCATGGGTGCCTGGGCGCGCGACCTCAAGACGACCGGCAAGATCCGGATGATGGGCGACGGCAGCGGCGTCTACACCAAGGCGCTGGGGCTCGAATTCGACCTCACGGCCAAGGGCCTGGGCGTGCGCTGCCAGCGCTTCTCGATGCTGGTCGACAACGGCGTCGTCAAGACGCTCAACGTCGAGGCGCCGGGCAAGTTCGAGGTCTCCGACGCGGCGACGATGCTGAAGCAGCTCGGCTGACCGCAGCACCGCGATGCGCAACGGCGACGGGGCGACCCGTCGCCGTTTTCGTTGCCGGCGCCGACGGCGTGCCGCCGGTCAGCGGCGGAAGCGCTGCAGCAGGCCGTCCAGTTCCTCGAGGCTCGCGTAGCCGATCACCACCCGGCCGCTGCCGGCGCGCTTGGGTTCGATCGCCACCGGGGCGCCGAGGATCTCGGCGAGCTCCTCCTGCAGGCGCGCGAGGTCCGGGTCGGCCTTGCGCGCGGCGCGCGCGGTCTTCTTGCGCCCCGGGTGCTGCAGGTGGTGAACGAGGCGCTCGGTGTCGCGCACCGACAGCCCCTGCGCCACGACGCGCGCCGCCGCGCCGGTCTGCTGCCCGGCGGCGAGCCCGAGCAGCGCCCGGGCATGCCCCATGTCGAGCTGGCCGGCGAGCATGTACTCCTGCACCGGCTTGGCGAGCTCGCGCAGCCGCAGCAGGTTGGATACCGCGCTGCGCGAGCGGCCGACCGCCTTGGCCGCCGCCTCGTGGGTGAGGCCGAATTCCTTGATCAGGCGGTCGAGGCCCTGCGCCTCCTCGAGCGCGTTCAGGTCCTCGCGCTGGATGTTCTCGATCAGCGCCAGCGCCAGCGCCGCCTGGTCCGGCACCGCCTTGACCAGCGCCGGGACCTCGGTCAGGCCGGCGCGCTGCGCCGCGCGCCAGCGCCGCTCGCCGGCGATGATCTCGAAGCGCGAGCCCTCGACCGGGCGGACCAGGATCGGCTGCATGATCCCCTGCTCGCGGATCGACGCCGCCAGCTCGTCGAGCGACGCCTCGTCCATCCGCGTGCGCGGCTGGTACTTGCCCGGCCGCAGGCGGTCGATGGCGATCGTCTGCTGCGATTCCGCGCTGCTCTCCTTGCTGCTGCCCGACAGGAGGGCGTCGAGGCCGCGGCCGAGTCCCTTGGGTCGAATCATCGCTGGTCTCCTTGAGGGGGCATCCGCGGTCGCCGTCAGGCGGGGGCCGCGGGCGGCGCCGCCGCAACCTGCACCGCTTCCATCCGGCGCAGCATTTCGCCGGCAAGGGCGAGGTACGCGAGCGCGCCCTTCGAGTTCTTGTCGAAATGGAGCACCGGGATGCCGTGCGAGGGCGCCTCGGCGAGGCGCACGTTGCGCGGGATCACCGTCCGGTACAGCTTGTCCCCGAAGTGCTTCTCGAGCTCGGCGGCGACGTTCTGCGCCAGCGTGTTCCGCGGGTCGTACATGGTGCGCAGCAGGCCCTCGATCTCGAGCCGCGGATTGAGGTTCTCGCGCACCTTCTTCAGCGTCTGCACGAGGTCGGACAGGCCTTCGAGCGCGTAGTACTCGCACTGCATCGGGATCAGCACCGAGTCGGCGGCGCACAGTCCGTTGAGCGTGAGCAGCGACAAGGACGGCGGGCAGTCGAGCAGGATGAAGTCGTACTCGGCCGCGACGCTGCTGATCGCCGTGCGCATCTGCTGCAGTGCCTCGGTCAGCGCGTCCTTCAGCCGCGTCTCGCGCTCGGGGAAGTCGACGAGCTCCACCTCGGCGCCGGCGAGTTCGCGGTTGGCCGGGACCACGTCGAAGCCGCCGGTCGGCGAGGCGACGCGGACGTCGGCGATCTTGCGCTCGCCGAGCAGCACCTGGTAGACGGTCGCGCCCAACGCGCGCTTGTCGAGGCCCCCGCCGGTGGTCGCGTTGCCCTGGGGGTCGAGGTCGACCAGCAGCACGCGGCGCTTCATTGCCGCGAGGCTCGCGGCGAGGTTGACCGACGTCGTGGTCTTGCCGACGCCGCCCTTCTGGTTGGCCACGGCGATGATCCGGGTCATGGTCCCGACTCCTGGTTCATGATGACGAGATGCCGCTGTCCTTCGACGCCGGGTACCGCGAGCGCCGGGGCGGCGACGACGCGGATCCCGGGCGGCAGCGCGGCGATCTCGGCTGCCGGAAGCACGCCCTTCATCGCCACCAGCACGGCGCCGGGTGCGAGCAGCCGCCGTCCCGCGGCGACGAACGTGGCGAGGTCCGAGAACGCGCGCGAGACCACGACGTCGAACGGCGCCGCCGGCACGAAGGTCTCGGCCCGCGCAGCGACGGCGGTCGCGTTGCCGAGGCCCAGCTCGCCGATCGCCTGCCGGACGAACGCGATCTTCTTGCCGTTGCTGTCCAGCAGCGTCACCGCGACATCGGGCCGGGCGATGGCGAGCGGCAGGCCGGGCAACCCCGCGCCGCAGCCGATGTCGACGAGCCGCGCGCCCTGCGCGACGGCCAGGCGCGTCAGCACGGCGAGCGAATCGATGAGATGGTGGGTGACCATCTTCGCCGGCTCGCGGATGGCCGTCAGGTTGTACGTGCCGTTCCACTTGGCGAGCAGCGCGATCAGGGCGGAGAGCTGCGCCGCGGCTCCGGGCGGCAGGGCGAGCCCAAGCGCGCGGACGCCGTCGTCGATCGCGGCATCGATCGGCGCCGCGCTGCCGCCGTGCTGCGCGCTCCGGTGTTCGCCCCGGGGACGCCCGATCGGGCTCACTGGACTACCTTCGTGCTGCGCACTCCGGTATTCGCGCTCGGGGCGGCCCTTCGCGCTCA
>DATIUK010000043.1:0-6535 GCA_035466885.1 Casimicrobiaceae bacterium | reverse complement strand
GACCGAGGCGTTTCAGAAGGAAGTGGTCAATACCCCGTCGATCGCCGACGACGAAGTGCTGGTCCTGGTCATGGCCGCGGGCGTCAATTACAACAACGTCTGGGCGGCGCTCGGCATCCCGGTCAACGTGATCGCCGCTCGCAACAAGGCAGGCGAACCGGAGGACTTCCACATCGGCGGCAGCGACGCGTCCGGCATCGTCTACAAGGTCGGCAAGGACGTCACCAACGTCAAGGTGGGCGACGAAGTCGTGATGCATTGCGGCCAATGGAGCCGCAATTGCAGTTGGGTCAAGGGCGGCGGCGATCCGATGTATTCGCCCAGCTTCCGCATCTGGGGCTACGAGACCAACTTCGGCAGTTTTGCCCAGTTCACCAAGGTGCAGGGCCACCAGTGCATGCCCAAGCCCAAGCACATGACCTGGGAAGAGTCGGCGGCCTACACGCTGGTCGCGGCGACCGCTTGGCGGATGCTGCACGGCTGGGGGGCGAACTCGGTCAAGAAGGGCGCCGTGGCGCTGATCTGGGGCGGCGCGGGCGGCCTGGGTTCGATGGCGATCCAGATCGCCAAGGCGGTCGGCGCGACGCCAGTCGCCGTCGTCTCGGGCGAAGACAAGTTCGATTACTGCATGAAGCTCGGTGCCAAGGGCTGCATCAATCGCAATGCGTTCGACCACTGGGGCATGCTGCCGCACTGGAAGGACAACGCCGGCTACGCCAAGTGGCTGAAGGGTGTGCGGTCCTTCGGTTCGAAGATCTGGGAGGTGCTCGGCGAGAAGCGGGCGCCGAACATCGTGTTCGAGCACCCGGGCGAGACGACGATCCCGACGTCGATCTTCGTCTGCGAGACGGGGGGAATGGTGGTCATCTGTGCCGGCACCACGGGTTACAATGCGACCGTCGATCTGCGCTACCTGTGGATGCGGCAGAAGCGTCTGCAGGGCTCGCATTTCGCCAATGCCAAGCAGTCCAACGACATGAACGCGCTGGCGCTCTCCGGCCTGCTCGATCCGTGCATGTCGCGCGCGTTCACCTACGAGGAGCTGCCGCTTGCCCATCAGTTGATGCATGAGAACAAGCATCCGTATGGCAACATGTCGGTGCTGATCGGCGCCGCCGGGTTTGGCCTGGGTGCCAGCGCCAAAGCGCCGGTGGCGATAGCCCATCCGACGCTCCCCAAAGACAACGTACATACGACTGCCGTGGCCTATCCGATGTCCGTTCCGCTGCCGAGCATCGCCGAGGGCGAGGGGATCACCATCGCCGACGATGGCACCAAGGTTCGCGACCTGATGCATCGCGGCATCATCTCCTGCAAGCCGGACGACACGGTCGGGACGATCGCCAAGATCATGGTGGAGAAGGAGATCCACGCGGTCGTCGTCATGGATCAGGGCGGCAGGGCGCTGGGGGTCGTGTCGCAGACCGACATGGTGCTGGCGCGACAGGGCCGGACGCCGGACCAGGCGCGGTCGATGCTGGCTGGCGCGATCATGACGCCCGGCTGCGCGTCCTGCGATGCCGACATGCTGCTGAGCGAGGCGGTCAGCCTGATGACGGCGCGGCGTATGCACCGGTTGGTGGTGACCGAAAAGGATCAGCCGGTGGGCGTGATCTCGATGACCGACGTGGTGCGCAAGATCATTGGCGACTGAGTCGCGCCCGATCATTCCCGGACCCAGGCAAGCGTCGGTGCAGGGGTTCCGCGGCGGGAAGGCCCGACGGCGGGCCGAGGGCGGCGTCCTCGTGGCGTCGTCCTGACGTGCCCGCGACGCTCGGCATCGACGACCTCGGCGGCGGCGTCCGCCAGTTGACGCTCGCCCACCCCGAGCGCCGGAATGCGTTGGACGACGGCCTGCTGGAGGCCCTGGCGGCGGCCGTCGCCGATGGCGCCGGGGTGCGTGCCTGGCTGGTGCGTGGCGCGGGCGAGGGCATCTTCAGTTCGGGCTACGACCTCTCCAACCTCTCGCCTGTGGCGCCGGGGGCGCCACTGCCGGACGAGCGCATCGGCGAGGTCTTCGACGCCTTGGTGAAGCATCCCGCGCCCAGCGTGGCGCTGGTGACCGGGCCGGCGTTCGGCGCGGGCTGCGAATTGGCGCTCGCCTGCGATTTCCGCGTGGGCGACGCCCATGCCGTCTTCTGCATGCCCCCGGCAAGACTCGGCGTGGTCTACGCGCTCAAGGGAATGGCGCGGCTGGTCGACCGTATCGGCGTCGGGCGGGCCCGCTTCATGTTCCTCACCGGAAGGCGTTGCGGTGCCGACGAGGCGCTGCGGATGGGATTGCTCGATGTCCTCGAACCCACGGCTGCCGAAGCCCGCGACGACGCGGTCGCGCTGTGTCGCGAACTCGCCCAGGCGGCGCCGCTGGCGGTCGCGGGCATGCGGCGCGGATTCGCGCTGCTCGCGAAGGGCGGCGGCTCGGCGGACGAGCGGGCCGAGTACGATGCGCTGCGGCGGGCCTCGTTCAACAGCGACGATGCTGTCGAGGGACGGGCGGCCATACTGGACAAGCGCGCGCCCAGGTTCGAGGGGCGATGACAACGGCGGGCCGCCGGGCACCTGCGGCTCCCGCGGACGGGCGGCAGCGGTGCAGGCCCTCGATCAGCGCGGCGGCCGGGGCTGCGGGAGCCGGCCGGCGCGCCCGTTCGATTCCTGATGGCCGATCAGACCTTCGGAGGCTTGGGAGGACTGATGACCGCTTCCCCCTCGGTAACCTTGGTGCCGTCCTGGTTGACGCAGGTCGTCCGCAGTTTGCCGCGGGTCTTCGCCGGGTTCTTGTCCATGACCTCGACCCGTGCCGTGATCGTGTCGCCGATTCGCATCGGCGCCAGGAAATTCAGTTCCTGTCGGACGTAGATGGACCCGGGGCCGGGAAGCTGGTTGCCGAGGACGGCCGAGATGAAACCTGCCGAAAGCATGCCATGGGCAATCCGTGTCTTGAAGAACGTCTTCTGCGCATAGGCCTCGTTGATGTGCGCCGGGTTCAGGTCGCCGGTGATGCCGGCGAAGAGATAGACGTCGGATTCGGAGATCGTCTTTGAGAACTCAGCCGTGTCTCCGACGTTGAGGTCGTTCATCGTCTTTCCGATCATGTGCACTCTCCCTTGGTCTTGACTGCGCACCGGAACCCGGTCTCGAAACTCCAAGGAATGCGGGAGCTCCGCGCACCGACATGTCTGCCGGAACAGGTTATCACGGCCGGGGGCGACCGGGCTGAAGGGGTCGCCACGCCGCGCCGCCGGGCCCTGTTCCCGCCTGCGCATGCACGCAGGCCCCGCGGTTCCGAGTTCGACCTTCGGCACCGGGGACGCGAGTGGCGAACCGCGGACCGGGGGACCGGGGGACCCGGTGACGGCTCAGACGTTGAAGCGGAAGTGCATCACGTCGCCATCCTTGACCACGTACTCCTTGCCTTCGAGCCGCATCTTGCCCTGTTCCTTGGCGCCGTGCTCGCCCTTGCAGGCGACGAAGTCGTCGTAGGCGATGACTTCGGCCCGGATGAAGCCCTTCTCGAAGTCGGTGTGGATGACGCCGGCGGCCCGCGGCGCGGTGTCGCCGTGGTGGATCGTCCAGGCCCGGACTTCCTTCGGACCGCAGGTGAAGTACGTCTCGAGGCCGAGGAGCTTGTAGCCGGCGTGGATCACGCGATCGAGCCCCGGCTCGGTCACGCCCATGTCCTCGAGGAAGACGCGCTTGTCCTCGCCGGAGAGATCGGCGATCTCGGCCTCCATCGCCGCGCACACCGAGACCACCGGCGCGCCCTCCTTCGCCGCGTGGGCCTCGACGGCGGCGAGCAGCGGATTGTCGTGGAAGCCGTGCTCGGCGATGTTGGCGACGTACATCGTCGGCTTCATCGTCAGCAGGAAGAAGGGCGCGAGGACCTCGAGCTCTTCGTGATAGAGGTCGGCGGTGCGCGCCGGCCGGCCGGCGTCGAGCACCGCCTCGACCTTCTTCAGCGCGGCGAGTATCCGCTGGGCGTCCTTGTCGCCTGCGCGGGCGGGCTTCTCGACCTTCGCGATCTGCTTCTCGACGGCGGCGAGGTCGGCCAGCGCCAGCTCGGTGTTGATCGTCTCGATGTCGGAGACGGGGTTGACGCCGCCGGTCACGTGGACCACGTTCTCGTCCTCGAAGCAGCGCACGACGTGGGCAATCGCGTCGGTCTCGCGGATGTTGGCGAGGAACTTGTTGCCCAGCCCCTCGCCCTTCGACGCGCCGGCGACGAGCCCGGCGATGTCGACGAACTCGACGACGGCGGGCAGCACCCGCTCGGGCTTCGCGATCGCCGCCAGCACCGCAAGGCGCGGGTCGGGCACCTCGACGATGCCGACATTGGGCTCGATGGTGCAGAACGGGTAGTTCTCGGCAGCGATGCCCGCCTTGGTCAGCGCGTTGAAGAGGGTCGACTTGCCGACGTTGGGCAGACCGACGATGCCGCACTTGAGGCTCATTTGGGTTCCTTGGTGTGGAGCGAAAGCATGGCCCGCTCGAAGTCCCCGGCGGCGAGCGCGGGCCACGCGTCCTGCGCCTTGTCGATCGCCGCCTCGATCGCGCGTCGTTCCTCGGCCCGCGGCGGCTTCAGCACGTAGTCGACGACATCCTGCTGCGGAAGGTCCGAGTCGCGCGGGTGCCCGATCCCCAGGCGCAGGCGCCAGAACTCCGGGGTCCCGAGCTGCGCACCGAGGTCGCGCAAACCGTTGTGGCCGGCGTGACCGCCACCGAACTTGAGCTTCACTTCGCCGACCCTGAGGTCGAGCTCGTCGTGGGCGACCAGCATCTCGTCGGGCGCAATCGCGAAAAAGCGGACCAGCGCCGAGACCGAACGGCCGGACAGATTCATGTAGGTGCCGGGCTTGAGCAGCCGGAGGTCGCCCATCGTCTTGGCGACCTGGCCGTGGAACTTGCCCTCGTTGACGAACGACGCGCCGAGCCGGCCGGCAAGCGCGTCGGCGAACCAGAAGCCCGCGTTGTGGCGCGTCGCCTCGTACTCGCGGCCGGGATTGCCGAGGCCGACTACCAGTCGAATCATGAGCGGCAGGGAAGGAAGGGCTGGAGCAGGGGACGGGCCGGCCGGCGTTCGGGGCGAGGCCGCGAGCCGGGCACTTCGCCGCGCGGGACCGCGGCGCCGCGCCAGCCAACGAAAAGGCCCGCCAGCTCCATCGCGGCGGGCCCTCGCGGCGGCACGACCCGAACGACCTTACTTCTTCTTGTCGTCCTTGGCGGCTTCCTTCTTCTCGGCCGGCTTCGCCTCGGTCGCGGCGGCCGGCGCCGCGGCGGCGGCGGCGGTCTCGGTCGCGGCGGCCTCCTCGGTCTCGGTGTGGGCACGCGGCATCACCGCCGTTGCGACCACCGGGTCGAGCTTGCCATGCGAGACGAGCGTCACGCCGGGCGGAAGCTTGAGCCCGGACGCGTGCAGCGACTGGCCGACGGCGAGGTTGGACAGGTCGACCTCGACGAACTCCGGCAGGTCCTTGGGCAGGCACGCGATGTTGATGTCGTTCAGCACGTGGCTCACCAGCGCCCCAGAGATCTTCACCGCGGGCGAGACGTCCTCGTTGGCGAAGTGCAGCGGCACCTTCATGTGGATGCGGCGGTTCTCGTCGATGCGCTGGAAGTCGACGTGCAGGATCTCGTTCTTGAACGGGTGCATCTGGACGTCGCGCAGCAGAACCTTGGTCGCGGCGCCGTCGAGCTTCATGGTCAGGATCGACGCGTGGAACGCCTCGTTGCGCAGCGCGTGGAAGAGCGCGTTGTGGTCGAGCTCGATCGGCTGCGGCGCGGCAGCACCGCCGTAGACGATGCCGGGGGCCTTGCCGGTGCGGCGCATGCGGCGCGACGCGCCGCGGCCTTCCTGGGTGCGGGCAAAGGCGGTGAATTCGAATTGCATGCTGCGACTCCTCGGTGTCTGCGGCCTTCCGGCTGCGGCCCGGCAAAGGTGATGATGGCCCGGAGCGCGGTCGTCCGCGGTTGGCGACATCCCGCGCCAGAGCGGCCTTGGGCCGTGCGCGGGGAAAGCTTTGAATTATATACCTATTTGCCGTGCCCCCGCAATCCCCGTGACGCAGACTGCACGCGCGACGGGGCGATGGCCCCGCCGAGGGCGCGGCGGACCCGCGGCCCGCGCGCTACTGGAAGGCCACTTCCGAGAAGCTGCGCAGCTTGCGGCTGTGCAGCTCGTCGAGCCGCTTGGCGCGCAGGAGCGCCATCGCCCGCAGCCCGATGCGCAGGTGCTGGTCGACGCGATCGCGGTAGAAGGTGTTGGCCATGCCGGGCAGCTTGATCTCGCCGTGCAGCGGCTTGTCGCTCACGCACAGCAGCGTGCCGTAGGGCACGCGGAAGCGGAAGCCGTTGGCGGCGATGGTCGCGCTCTCCATGTCGAGCGCCACCGCGCGGCTCTGGCTGAAGCGCCGCTCCGGCCCGGGGTGCGGCAGCAGTTCCCAGTTGCGGTTGTCGGTCGAGGAGACGGTGCCGGTGCGCAGCACGCCCTTGAGCTCGCTGCCCGAGAGCTGCGTGACCTCGGCCACCGCCTGCTCCAGCG
>DATIUK010000042.1:0-3496 GCA_035466885.1 Casimicrobiaceae bacterium | reverse complement strand
AGCGGATCTTGACCCGCCGGTCGACCAGGTTCATGCCGAGCCCGTCGGCCGCCGGCGCCGCCGGATAGAGCCCGGCGCTGTCCTCGACCACGATCTCCAGTTCGCCGTCCCTGGCCGTCGCGCGGATGGTGACCTCCCCCGGCTCGAGCATCTGCGCAATGCCGTGCTTGATCGCGTTCTCGACGATCGGCTGCAGCGTGAACGCGGGCAGCGGTGCGGACCGCAGTGCCTCGGGCACGTCGATGGCGATGCGCAGCCGGTCGGCGAACCGCGCGAGCTCGATGCGCAGGTAAGCCTCGACGTGCTCGATCTCGTCGCCGAGGGTGCTCTCGGTGCTCGGCCGCTTGAGGCTCTTGCGGAAGAACGTCGACAGGTAGCGGACGATCCGCCGCGCCTCCTCGGGATCGCTGCGGATGACGGCCGCCAGCGTGTTCAGCGCGTTGAACAGGAAGTGCGGGTTGATCTGCGCCTGCAGCAGCTTGATCTCCGACTGCGCGAGCAGCCGCTTCTGCTCCTCGAGCGTCCCGGCGAGGATCTGGTTGGACAACAGGCGCGCGATGCCTTCGCCCAGCGTCCGGTTGAGCGACGAGAAGAACTTGGTCTTGGGCTCGTAGAGCTTGATCGTGCCGAACACCCGGTTGCCCTCGCCGCGCAGCGGGATGACCAGCGAGGAGCCGAGCTTGCAGTCGCGCGAGAGTGCGCAGGCGTAGGGAATCGCCGCGCCGTCGGCGTAGACGACCTCGTTGCGGGCGATCGCGTCGAAGGTGTGCGGCGACGAGATCCGCGTGCCCGGCCGGTGGTGGTCGGCGCCGACGCCGACGAAGGCGAGGATGGTCTCGCAATTGGTGATCGCCACGGCGCCCACACCCGTCTCCTCCTGGATGATCTTCGCCATCCGGGTGCAGTTCTGTTCGTCGAAGCCCTGCATCAGGATGCCGACGGTGCGATGGGCGATGCGCAGCGCCTTTTCGGAAAAGGCGATCGAGTAGCGCTCCAGCGTGTCCCGGCGGTCGAGGATCAGGCGCATGAACAGCGCCGCGCCGAGCGCGTTGGTCAGGATCATCGGCAGCGCGATGTGCGCGACCAGCCGTGCCGCGTGGTCGAACGGTTTCGCGATCAGCAGGATGATGAGCATCTGCAGCGCCTCGGCGACGAGGGTGGTCACCAGCGCGACCGTCGGCTGCAGGATGCGCGCGGCCTGGTTGTGGCGCAGCAGCCAGGCGTGGACGCAGCCGCCGAGGAGGCCCTCGACCGTCGTCGAGACCGCGCACGCGGAATCGGTGAAGCCGCCCAGCAAGTAGCGGTGCAGCCCGCCGGTGAGGCCGACCAGGAAGCCGACCACCGGGCCGCCCAGGAGGCCGCCCAGCACCGCGCCGATCGCGCGGGTGTTGGCGATGGCGCCCTCGATCTGGAACCCGAAGTAGGTGCCCATGATGCAGAAGCCGGAGAAGACGACGTAGCAGACGAGCTTGTCGGGCAGGCGCACGGTGACCTGCATCAGCGGCGCGAACAGCGGGGTCTTGGACAGCAGATAGGCAATCACCAGGTAGATGCACATCTGCTGCATCAGGCTGCCGATCAGCGCCAGGTGATTGATCTGTTCGAGCATGGTGGGAGACTCGTGGAGCGAATCGCGTCGCCGGCGGGCGCCTGCCGTGGGCCGCCGATCAACGGCGAATGCCCGCCGCGGCGGCAGTGAGGTCCTGCGTCTTCCCCGGTGGGCGGATCAGCTGCCCGCGCGGTGATAGTCGATGATCCGCTCGACCTCGTTCTTCGAGCCTATGATCACCGGGCAGCGCTGGTGCAGGCTGGCCGGTTGCAGCTCCATGATCCGCCCGCTGCCCGTGGTGGCGAGGCCGCCCGCCTGTTCGACGATGAAGCTCATCGGGTTGGCTTCGTACATCAGGCGCAGCTTGCCTTCCTGACCCTTGGCGCGCAGGTTGCGGTCGAGCGGGTAGAGAAACACGCCGCCCTGGCAGAGCACCCGGTGGACGTCGGCGATCATCGCGCCGGCCCAGCGCATGTTGAAGTCCTTGCCGCGCGGGCCTTCCTTGCCGGCGAGGCACTCGTCGATGTAGCGGCGCACCGGCGGATCCCAGAACCGCATGTACGAGGCGTTGATCGCGAACTCCTTCGCTTCGTCGGGAATCCGCAGGCCCGGATTGGTGAGGATGAACTCGCCGATCCGCTGGTCGTAGGTGAAGCCGTTGACGCCGTGGCCGGTGGTGAGGACCATCATCGACGACGGCCCATAGAGCGCGTAGCCGGCGCAGACCTGGCGGGTGCCGGGCTGCAGGAAGTCCTGCTCGGTCGGCTCGCCGGTGGCGCCCTCGGGACGGCGCAGGATCGAGAAGATGGTGCCGACCGCGCCGTTGACGTCGGTGTTCGACGAACCGTCCAGCGGGTCGAACACCAGCAGGTACTTGCCGCGCGGGTACTGCGCCGGCAGGTGGTAGACGTCGTCCATCTCCTCGGAGGCAAGCGCGGCGACGTGGCCGGCCCACTCGTTGCGCTTGATGAACAGGTCGTTGGAGATGACGTCGAGCTTCTTCTGTGTCTCGCCCTGGATGTTCTCGGAGTCGGCGGTCCCGAGCACGCCGACCAGGCTGCCGTAGCGGACGGCGCTGGCGATGGCCTTGCAGGCGATCACGATGTCGTTGACCAGCGCGGTGAAGTCGCCCGACACGCCCTTGATCCGGCGCTGTTCCTCGATGATGTACTCGGTGATCGTGGTTCCGATGGGCATGGTGGTCGTTCCGGGGTGGCGGGAAGGAAGAGGTGGGCCCGGCAGGCGGCGCGCCGGTTGGCTTGGGGACGGGGTGCGCGAGGTCGGCGGCGGGGTCGTGGCCGACGGCGGCGTTGCGGTTGGCGCCGCCGCCGGGGCGAAGCGGTGAAGGTGAGCCGGTCCATTCTAGGGCCGCCGCGCGGGGCGGCGAAACCCGGTCGTGCGCCGGGTTTGCCCTGCGTCAACAAACGGCGATTGCCGGGTCGCGGATCTCGCCGCGAGCGCGCTCAGTCGCCGCGGACCACGCCTTCGCGCCGCGGGTCCGCGCCGCCGAACCAGCCGGTCGCGGTCCGCTCGATCGCCTGCAGGCCGCTGGTCATGCTCGCTTCGCGCACCGCGTGGCCCCGCGCCGCGAGTGCGTCGACGGTGGCGGCCGGGAAGCGCTTCTCCTCCAGCAGCACCGGGCCGCCGGTGGAGCCGAAGTTCGGCAGGTCGATCGCCCGCTGCGCGTCGAGGTCCCAGGCGAGCGTGCCCAGCAGCAGCTTGGCCGTGTAGTGGATGATCAGCGCGCCGCCGGGACTGCCGCCGCTCAGCAGGAGCTCGCCGGTGGCCTTGTCGAACACCAGCGTCGGCGCCATCGACGAGCGCGGGCGCTTGCCCGGCTCGACCCGGTTGGCGACCGGCGCGCCGGCGGCGTCGCGGGGCACGAAGCTGAAGTCGGTCAGCTCGTTGTTGAGCAGGAAGCCGCGGACCATCTGTCGCGCGCCGAAC
>DATIUK010000041.1:0-7099 GCA_035466885.1 Casimicrobiaceae bacterium | reverse complement strand
ATCAAGACGCTCGCCGACCTCAACAACAAGACGGTGTCGACGACGTCGGGCACCACGTCGGTGCCACTGCTAAAGGTCTACGAGAAGACCAAGCACGTCGACGTCAAGGAGATCTACGGCAAGGACCACGCCGAGTCGTTCCTGCTGCTCGCGCAGGACCGGACGGCCGCGTTCGTGATGGACGACATCCTGCTCGCCGGCCAGATCGCGAATTCGGCCAATCCCGGCGACTACGTGATCCTGCAGGAGTCGCTGCGCACCGAGCCCTACAGCATGATGATGCGCAAGGACGACCCGCAGTTCAAGGCGCTGGTCGACCGGACGGTTGCCGCGGTGATGAAGTCCGGCGAGATCGAGAAGATCTACGCCAAGTGGTTCCAGAACCCGATCCCGCCCAAGGGCGTCAACATGAACTTCCCGATGTCGCCGGCGATCAAGGAAGCCTTCGCCAACCCCAACGACAAGGGTGTCTGAAGCCGGGCGGCCGACGCGTTGTCGCCGTGCCGCCGGCGGCCAGCATCAGTTGTCCCGGCGCGGCAACAGCGGCCGTTGATGCGCCCGTCCGCGGTGCACGGGTTGTCATCGTGGCCGCCGGCGCAGCCGCAGCATCCCGCCTGAAGGGATCGCGATGAACTGGGGGATGTTCCTGCAGGAAGCGCCGGAGGGCGGCGTTGCGTACTGGGAGCTGCTGGTGTCCGGCCTCGGGTGGACGCTCGCCGTCTCCGCCTGCGCCTGGGTGATCGCGCTGGTCCTGGGGTCGGTGATCGGCACGCTGCGCACGACGCACCGCGCCTGGGTCACCCGCCTTGGCAACGCCTGGGTCGAGCTCTTCCGCAACATCCCGCTGCTGGTGCAGATGTTCCTCTGGTACTTCGTCGTGCCGGAGTTCGTGCCGGCGCTGAAGGCGTGGGTGATCGCCGCGGATCCCGCGCACGCGCAGTTCGTCTCGGCGGTGCTCTGCCTCGGGTTCTTCACCTCGGCGCGGATCGCCGAGCAGGTCCGCGCCGGCATCCAGTCGCTGCCGCGCGGCCAGCGGCTCGCCGGGCTCGCGCTGGGGTTGAAGGAGCCGCAGGTCTACCGCTACGTGCTGCTGCCGATGGCGTTCCGGATCATCATCCCGCCGCTCACCAGCGAGACGATGAACCTGATCAAGAACTCGTCGATCGCGCTCACCATCGGGCTGGCCGAGCTCACCTTCCGCGCCCGCGAGATCGGCGAGTACACGTTCAACTTCTTCGAGGCGTTCTCGGCCGCGACGCTGATCTACGTCGCCATCGCGATGACGGCGAACCGCGTGATGGCCGTCGTCGAGCGCCGGACCGCGGTGCCCGGCTACATCGCCCAGGGCGCGAAATAGGGTCCGCCGTGCAGCTCGATTTCGGAACCCTCTCCGGCGCGCTGCCCTACCTGTGGAAGGGCTTCCGCTACACCGTCGAGCTCACGACCATCGCGGTGTTCGGCGGCCTGTTCTTCGGCACGCTGCTGGCGATGGCGCGGCTGTCGTCGATGAGGCCGCTGGCGCTGGCCGCGTCCGGGTACGTGAACCTGATGCGCTCGATCCCTCTGGTGCTGGTGCTCTTCTGGTTCTTCTTCCTCGTGCCGTTCGCGCTGCAGTGGGCGCTGGGCACCGAGCGGCCGCCGCTGGTGGGGGCCGAGCGCACGGCGATCGTCACCTTCATCATGTTCGAGGCCGCGTACTTCTGCGAGATCATGCGCGCCGGCATCCAGTCGATTCCGCGCGGGCAGGTGCACGCGGCTTCCGCGCTCGGGCTCACCTACCGGCAGTCGATGGCGCACATCGTGCTGCCGCAGGCGGTGCGCAACATGCTGCCGGTGCTGCTGACGCAGACGATCATCCTGTTCCAGGACACCTCGCTCGTCTACGTCATCTCGGCCACGGACTTCGTCGGCGCCGCGTCGAAGATCGCGCAGCGCGACTCGCGCCTGGTCGAGATGTACCTGTTCGTGGCACTCGTGTACTTCGTTCTCTGCTACACGCTGTCGTTCGTCTTCAAGCAGGTGCAGAAGAAGATCGCCATCGTTCGCTGAGCGACCGGAAGGAAGTCCCGCATGATCAGGATCGACAGGGTCTCGAAGTGGTACGGCGCCTTCCAGGTGCTCGCCGACTGCACGACAGGCGTGCAGAAGGGCGAGGTCGTCGTCGTCTGCGGGCCGTCGGGGTCGGGCAAGTCGACGCTGATCAAGTGCGTGAATGGCCTCGAGCCGTTCCAGCAGGGGGAGATCACCGTCGACGGCATTCCGGTCGGGAGTCCCCAGACCGACCTGCCGAAGCTGCGCTCGCGCGTCGGCATGGTGTTCCAGCACTTCGAGCTCTTTCCGCACCTGTCGATCACGCAGAACCTCGCCCTCGCGCAGGTCAAGGTGCTGAAGCGCGGCAAGGACGAGGCGATCGAGCGCGGCTGGAAGCTCCTCGACCGGGTCGGCCTCAAGGCGCAGAAGGACAAGTTCCCCGGCCAGCTCTCCGGCGGCCAGCAGCAGCGGGTGGCAATCGCCCGCGCGCTGTCGATGGACCCGATCTGCATGCTGTTCGACGAGCCCACCTCCGCGCTCGACCCCGAGATGATCAACGAGGTGCTCGACGTCATGGTCCAGCTCGCCAGGGACGGCATGACGATGATGGTGGTGACGCACGAGATGGGGTTCGCCCGCAAGGTCGCGCACCGGGTGATCTTCATGGACCACGGCCGCATCGTCGAGGACGCGACCAAGGACGACTTCTTCGGCAAGCCGCATACCGAGCGCGCGCAGCAGTTCCTGGCCAAGATCCTGCAGCATTGACCGGCGCGTTCCGCCGGCACGCGTCTGCGGCGGCCACGCGTTGGGGCCCGGTGCCCGGGCGGCGCCTCGCGCCGAGCGGCTATAATTGCGCTTTCCCCACTTCGGTACGCCATGCCGCGGCTCCTCACCCTGCGCGGGCGCAATGCGCTGTCGCCGTTCCGCGTCGCCAAGCTCGAGGGCGCGCTGGCCAAATCGCTGCCCGACCACGGGATCGCCGGCGTCGCGGCCACGTGGTGGCACTTCGTCGAGGTCGCCCGGCCGCTGGCGGCGGGCGAAGAGGCGGTCCTCGAGCGCATCCTGACCTACGGCCCGCAGGACGACGGGGCCGATCCGGCGGGCGGCCTGCTGCTCGTCGTCCCGCGCCCGGGCACGATCTCGCCGTGGTCGACCAAGGCGACCGACATCGCGCGTCACTGCGGCCTCGAGGCCGTGCTCCGGATCGAGCGCGGGATCGGGTACCGCGTGGCCCGGCACGACGCGGGCCCGCTGACCGCCACCGAGCGCAGCGCGCTGCTGCCGCTCATCCACGACCGGATGACGCAGGCCGTGTTCGACGATCTCGACCATGGAGAGCGGCTGTTCTCGCACGTCCCGCCACGGCCGCTGACGACGGTTCCGCTCGCCGCCGACGGCGTCGCCGCGCTCGAGGCGGCGAACGCGGGGCTCGGTCTCGCGCTGGCGAAGGACGAGATCGACTATCTCGCCGCCGCGTTCCGCGCGATGGGCCGCGACCCGACCGACGTCGAGCTCATGATGTTCGCGCAGGCCAACTCCGAGCACTGCCGGCACAAGATCTTCAACGCCGACTGGATCGTCGACGGCAAGCCGCAGGAACGCAGCCTGTTCGCGATGATCCGCAACACGCACGCCTGCGCCCCGCAGGGCACCGTCGTCGCCTACGCCGACAACGCCGCGGTGATCGAGGGCGGGCTCGCGCAGCGCTTCTATCCGGGGGCCGACGGCCTCTACGCCGCACGCGCCGAGCTCACGCACATCCTGATGAAGGTGGAGACGCACAACCACCCGACGGCGATCGCGCCGTTTCCGGGTGCTGCCACCGGCGCCGGGGGCGAGATCCGCGACGAGGGCGCCACCGGCATCGGCGCCAAGCCCAAGGCCGGCCTCACCGGCTTCACGGTGTCCGACCTGCGGATCCCCGGACTGCTTCAGCCCTGGGAACGGCCGGCGGCGACCGACGCAGCGGCCGGCGGCCTGGCGTGGATCGGCAAGCCCGAGCGCATCGCCTCGGCGCTGGAGATCATGCTCGAGGGGCCGATCGGCGGCGCATCGTTCAACAACGAGTTCGGCCGGCCGAACATCGCCGGTTACTTCCGCACGTTCGAGCAAGAGGTCGCCGGCGAGGTGCGCGGCTACCACAAGCCGATCATGCTGGCGGGCGGGCTCGGCAACATCCGCGCCGACCACACGCGCAAGGAACCGCTGCCGCCGGACACGCTGCTGATCCAGCTCGGCGGCCCCGGGATGCTGATCGGGATGGGCGGGGGCGCCGCGTCGTCGATGGCGACCGGCACCAACACCGCCGATCTCGACTTCGACTCGGTGCAGCGCGGCAACGCGGAGATGCAGCGGCGCGCGCAGGAAGTCATCGATCGCTGCTGGCAGCAGGGCGACGCGAACCCGATCCTGTCGTTGCACGACGTCGGCGCGGGCGGCCTGTCCAACGCGTTCCCCGAGCTCGTCCACGGCGGCGGCGCCGGTGCGCGGTTCGACCTGCGTGCGGTGCCGTCCGAGGAAACCGGGATGGCGCCGCGCGAGATCTGGTGCAACGAGGCGCAGGAGCGCTACGTCCTCGCCATCGCGCCCGCCGACCTCGAGTCGTTCCGCGACATCTGCGAGCGCGAACGCTGCCCGTTCGCGGTCGTCGGTCGCGCGACCGCCCTGCAGCGGCTCGTCGTCGCCGACGCGCAGTTCGGCAACGAGCCAGTGGCGATGGAGCTGGACGTCCTTTTTGGCAAGCCGCCGCGGATGACGCGCGACGTCGCGCGCCGCGCCGTGACGCTGCCGCCGCTCGATCTCGCCGGGATCACGCTGCGCGAGGCTGCGTACCGCGTGCTGCAGCTGCCGGCGGTCGCCGACAAGACGTTCCTGGTCACCATCGGCGACCGCAGCGTCGGCGGACTCTGCGCGCGCGACCCGATGGTCGGCCCCTGGCAGGTTCCCGTCGCCGACGTCGCGGTGACGCTGCTCGACTTCGACGGCTACGCGGGCGAAGCGATGGCGATCGGCGAGCGCACGCCGATCGCGCTCATCGATGCGCCTGCGTCGGGGCGGATGGCGGTCGCCGAGGCGATCACCAACATCGCAGCCGCGGGCGTCGAGCGCCTGTCGGACATCAAGCTGTCCGCGAACTGGATGGCGCCCGCCGGCCACCCCGGCGAGGATGCCGCGCTCTACGACACGGTCCGGGCGGTCGGGATGGAACTCTGCCCGGCACTCGGCCTCAGCATCCCAGTGGGCAAGGACTCGATGTCGATGCGCACGACGTGGCGCGACGGCGGCATCGACAAGGCAGTCACCGCGCCGGTGTCGCTGATCGTCTCGGCGTTCGCGCCGGTCGCCGACGCCGGCGCCACCAGCACCCCGCAGCTCTCGCTCGACGCGGGCGAGACGTCGCTGCTGTGGATCGACCTCGGCAACGGCCGCCACCGGCTGGGTGCCTCGGCGCTCGCCCAGGTCACCGGCCAGCTCGGCGACTCGCCGCCCGACCTCGACGACCCGGCGCGCCTGGCGGCGTTCTTCGCCGCGATCCAGGACCTGCGGCGCGACCGCCTGCTGCTCGCGTACCACGACATCGCCGACGGCGGCGTCTTCGCGACGCTGGTCGAGATGGCGTTCGCGTCGCGCTGCGGCCTCGATCTCGTGCTGCCGGCGGCGAAGCCGTTGCTGCCCGCGCTGTTCGCCGAGGAGCTGGGCGCCGTCGTCCAGGTGCGCACACGCGACGTCCCGGCCGCGGCGATGCGCGCCGGCGCCGCCGGCCTCACGCTGCACGTGCTCGGGCGCCCGACGCTGGACGAGCGCATCCGCATCGCGCAGGACGGCGTGCGCGTCTTCGACGAGTCCCGGGTCGACCTGCACCGCGCGTGGTCGGCGACGACGCACGCGCTGCAGCGCCTGCGCGACAACCCCGAGGCCGCCGACCAGGAGCACGACCGGCTGCAGGACACCGCCGACCCCGGGCTCTCGCCGCAGCTCGGTTTCGATCCCGACGTCGACGTCGCGGCGCCGTACGTCGCCACCGGCGTGCGCCCGGCGGTGGCGATCCTACGCGAGCAGGGCGTCAACGGCCAGGTCGAGATGGCGGCGGCGTTCGATCGCGCCGGTTTCGCCGCCTACGACGTGCACATGAGCGACATCCTCACCGGACGGCGCACGCTGACCGACTTCGCCGGCATCGTCGCCTGCGGCGGTTTTTCGTACGGCGACGTGCTCGGCGCCGGCGAGGGCTGGGCGAAGTCGATTTTGTTCCACGCCCGGGCGCGCGACCAGTTCGCCGCCTTCTTCGACCGCAGCGACGTGTTCGCGCTGGGCGTGTGCAACGGCTGCCAGATGATGAGCAACCTGCACGAGATCATCCCCGGCACCGGGCATTGGCCCCACTTCGTGCGCAATCGCTCGGAGCAGTTCGAGGCCCGGTTCGTGCTGCTGGAGGTCGCGGCGACGCCGAGCCTCTTCTTCCACGGGATGGAGGGCAGCCGCATCCCGGTGGTCACCGCCCACGGCGAGGGTTACGCCGAGTTCCGCGACGCGGCGCAGCTTGCCGCCGCGCAGCCGCTGGTCGCACTGCGCCAGGTCGACAACTTGGGGCGGCCGACCGAGCGCTATCCGTACAACGTGAACGGCTCGCCGCAGGGCATCACCGGGCTCACCACCGCCGACGGCCGGTTCACGATCCTGATGCCGCATCCCGAGCGCGTGTTCCGCAGCGTCCAGATGTCCTGGCATCCCGAGTCCTGGGGCGACGATTCGCCGTGGCTGCGGATGTTCCGCAACGCGCGCGTCTGGGTGGGCTGATGCCGGCGCCGGCGGCGCGCGGCAGCGGCGTGCGCTATGCTTGACGCGCGCACGCAACTCGAGGAGAACCGATGAGCCTGACCGTCTACTCGATCGACGGCGTCACGCCGGTGGTCGACCCGACCGCGTTCGTGCACCCGACGGCGGTGCTGATCGGCGACGTGATCGTCGGCCCCGGCTGCTACATCGGGCCGCTGGCGAGCCTGCGCGGCGACTTCGGGCGGCTGGAGATTCGCGCCGGCGCCAACATCCAGGACACCTGCGTGCT
>DATIUK010000040.1:0-2651 GCA_035466885.1 Casimicrobiaceae bacterium | reverse complement strand
CGTGGCGTCGCTGATGCGCCACCTCGCCCACCGCGGCCTTCTGCATTGACGGCGCCGCCACCCGCCGCGCCGCGGATCGCCCGCGGCGTGCAACCTCCTCCCCAACCGGAAACAGCAGCCATGACCGCACCGCAGTTTCGCAACCTGATCGCCGGCGAGTGGGTCGCCGGCGCCTCCGCCTCGATCAACCGCAATCCGTCCGATCTCTCGGATGTGATCGGCGAGTACGCGCAGGCCGACGCCGGAGAGACGCGCGCGGCGGTGGCCGCCGCCAAGGCCGCGTTTCCGGCCTGGGCGACGGGCCCGATCCAGGAGCGGGCGAACATCCTCGACCGTGCCGCGACCGAGATCCTCGCCCGCAAGGACGAGCTGGGGCGGCTTCTGTCGCGCGAGGAAGGCAAGACGCTGCCCGAGGGCATCGGCGAGGCGATGCGCGCCGGCTTCATCTTCCGCTTCTTCGCCGGCGAGGTGCTGCGGCAGGCCGGCGAGAAGCTGCCGTCGGTGCGTCCGGGCGTCGACGTCGAGGTGACGCGCGAGCCACTCGGCGTCGTCGGGCTGATCGCGCCGTGGAACTTCCCGATCGCGATCCCCGCCTGGAAGATCGCGCCCGCGCTCGCCTACGGCAACACCGTGGTGATGAAGCCGGCCGACCTCGTGCCCGGCTGCGCGTGGGCGCTGGCCGACATCCTGGTGCGCGCAGGGTTGCCCGCCGGCGTGCTGAACCTGACGATGGGTCGCGGGTCGGTCGTCGGCGAGACGCTGGTCAACCATCCCGACGTCGCTGCGCTCTCCTTCACCGGCTCCGAGCCGACCGGGCGCGCGATCGCGGCCAAGATGGCGGCGCGGATGGCGAAGGTGCAGCTGGAGATGGGCGGCAAGAACCCGCTGGTGGTGCTCGACGACGCCGACCTCCCCACCGCGGTCAACTGCGCGGTGCAGGGCGCGTACTACTCGACCGGGCAGCGCTGCACGGCGTCGTCGCGGCTGATCGTCACTGCCGGCATCCACGACCGGTTCGTCGCGGCGCTCACCGCCAAGCTCGCCGCGCTCAAGGTCGATGACGCGCTGGCCGCCGGCACCGACATCGGCCCGGTCGTCGACCAGAGCCAGCTCGACACCGACCTCGCGTACATCGAGATCGGCAAGGGTGAGGGAGCGACGCTCGCGCACGGCGGCGAGCGCCTCACTCGGGGCAAGGACGGCTTCTACCTCGCGCCGGCGCTGTTCACCGGGGCGACCAACGCGATGCGCATCGCGCGCGAGGAGATCTTTGGCCCCGTCGCGGCGGTGATCCGCGTCGCCGACTACGACGAGGCGCTGGCCGTGGCCAACGACACCGAGTTCGGCCTGTGCTCGGGCGTCGTGACTGCGTCGCTCAAGCACGCGTCGCACTTCAAGCGGCACGCGCAGGCCGGCATGGTGATGGTCAACCTGCCCACCGCCGGCGTCGACTATCACGTCCCGTTCGGCGGCCGCAAGGGATCGAGCTACGGCGCGCGCGAGCAGGGCCGCTATGCGGCGGAGTTCTTCACCACGGTCAAGACCGCGTACATCGCGCCCTGATGCGACGACGGCGGTGGCCCAAGGTCACGATAGCATTCGCGGCTGAAGCCGCTCCCACAAGTTCACGCAGCAAGGGTCTGTCGGAGGGTCTTCAGGCCCGAATGCCGGCGGTCGCCAACGCAGGTCAGCGCCTTGCCTTGTACGCGACCACCTTCTGCTTCTGCACCCCGAGGCCGTCGATGCCCAGCGTGATGACGTCGCCGGGCTGCAGGTACTGCGGCGTCGGCTTCATCCCCATGCCCACGCCGGGCGGCGTGCCGGTGGTGATGACGTCGCCGGGCACGAGCGTCATGTAGCGCGAGAGATCGGCGACCAGCCGCGCGACGCCGAAGATCATCGTCTTCGTGTTGCCGGTCTGCTTGCGCACACCGTTGACGTCGAGCCACATGGCGAGGTTCTGCGGATCCTTGATCTCGTCGGTGGTGACGAGCCAGGGGCCCAGCGGGCCGAAGGTGTCGCAGCCCTTGCCCTTGGTCCACTGCGCGCCGCCCTTCCTGAGCTGGAACTCGCGCTCCGAGACGTCGTTGATCAGGCAGTAGCCGGCGACGTACCGGAGCGCGTCCTTCTCGGCGACCTGCCGCGCGGTGCGGCCGATGACCACGCCGAGCTCGACCTCCCAGTCGGTCTCCTTCGAGTCCTTCGGGATCATCACGTTGTCGTTCGGGCCGACGATGCAGGTCGTCGACTTGCAGAAGACGATCGGGTGCTCGGGAATCGCCATGCCCGACTCGGCCGCGTGGTCGGCGTAATTGAGGCCGATGGCGAGGAACTTGGACACGCCGCCGACGCACGCGCCCAGGCGCGGCTTGCCCTTGACCAGCGGCAGGCGCTTGACGTCGAGCTTCGCGAGTTCCCTGAGCTTCGCCGGGGCCAGTGTCTCGGGGCCGATGTCCTTGATCTTGCGCGACAGGTCGCGCAGCTTGCCGTCGGCGTCGACGAGTCCGGGTTTTTCCTTGCCGGCAGGGCCGTAGCGGACGAGTCTCATGGGTTCTCCTGTGAATGGGAAAGCAAGTTGCGGCCGGGGCTAGATCGAGATCCCGCCGTCGGCAGAGTAGACGCAACCGGTGACGAGTTTCGACTCGTCCGAC
>DATIUK010000039.1:0-9097 GCA_035466885.1 Casimicrobiaceae bacterium | reverse complement strand
GCGCCGGGCATCCGGAAGAGCTGGCCGCGCCGCTCCCAGTTGCCCCTGAGCGTGCAGTTGGCGCCGCTGCCGTAGGCAAACGACAGCGTGAGCGTCGTGGTCGTCTGCGTCACGGTCAGTGAACCGGTGTCCGTGTACGGGCCGTTGACCGCAGCGTTCGTGCAGTTCGCGTACGAGCCCGACTGCCCCCCGACGTAGCTGCCCGTGAGCGTGATCGCCCCGAGGTACTGGCGTTCGATCGCCTTCACCACGGTCCCGACGCCGTTCACCGTGTAGACGAGCGTCGCCTCGTAGGCATTGATGCTGCTGGGCTGGAAGCTCGCGGTCCCGGCGACCGTGGCCTCGGGGTGGTCGCCCGGGTTCCACGGACCGGCGAAATAGGATCCCTGCGTCGCGTAGAGCGACCCGGAGTAGCGCGCGCCGTCCCACGCGAGGTAGGCGCTGTACCACGTCGGCCTCTGGTCGGCACCGTAGACGAAGAAGGTCAGCCACAGGTTGTTGCCCGCCTGGACGACGTTGACGCCCCAGCCGCTCTCGGCGGGGTTCCACCACATGTCGGTGTGATCCTGGGCGCGCGCCGGCAGCGCCGTTGCTGCCGCGAAGAGTAGCGTTGCCAGGACGACCTTGCGCACCAATCCCATGCCTGACACGAGTTGCCTCCCGCTGAAGCGAACGAAGAACCGGGAGTGTACGACCCCGGCGCCGCGCCGGGCGCCGAAAGTCGCGGGCGTGGCAAACTCGAGCCAGACCACGACGCTCGTGTCCGATCGGTCGCACCGGCAAGCGCCGACCGAGGGGAACAGACCCGGGCAACGGCGCGGGATTGCCCATCGGTCAAGGTGTCCCCGGAACGCGCGGCCGCCCGCGCTGCCGCCCGTTGACCGGGACCCGGCGGCCCCCGATACTGCGCCAACCCGACCAGCCGCTTCCGCCGGCGAAACGCGCTCCCCCCCGCGACTGCCCATCGTGCCGAACATCGATTCCTGGACGGAGACTCGCCGATGACTCCCTCGGCGATCCCGATCGACGCGCTCTCGCGACTTCCACTGGCCGTCGCGTTACGCGAGTCGACCTGGGCGTTCCCGTTGCTCGAGATCGTGCACATCGCGGCCTTCGCGGCGATGGTCGGCTCGGTGCTGACTGTCGAGGCCCGGGTGTTCGGCCTGCGCAAAACCCTGCCGCTCGAGGAACTCGGCAAGCTTGGAGCGGTCATTGCCGTCAGCGCCTTTGCAGTGATCGCGGCAAGCGGCGCCCTGCTGTTCCTGACCGACGCGGCCGCCTACGTCGCCAATCGCGCCTTCGCGGTCAAGCTCGGCCTGATCGCTCTCGCGGTGGTGAACATGCTGTTGTTCCACAAAAGGGGCTCGCTAGCTCGCCCCGACGCCCTCGCCAGGTTGCAGGCGGGGCTGTCGCTCCTGCTCTGGCTGGGTGTGATCAGCGCCGGCCGCCTTATCGCGTACGTCTAGGAGGATTCGCATGCATCGACGCACCTCGCTCGCCATCCTGCTCATCGCCGCGGCGCTGCCGGTCGCGGCCCACCACGGTTGGTCGAGCTTCGACCAGAACCAGCCCGTCTACATCGAGGGCCGCGTCAGGAGCGTGCAGTGGAGCAACCCGCATGCCGAGGCGGTGGTCGAGGTCGGCGGCGGGCTACGGCTGCCGGCGGATCTCGCCCAGCGCAAGACGCCGGCACAGAGCCAGGCGATCGACGGCGCGGCCATCGTCGCCAAGACGCGACTGCCGCCCGCCCCTGCCGGGGACTGGGAGGTGGAATTCGCTCCGCTGTCGCGCATGGAGGCCTGGGGCGTGACGCCGCTCAAGGTCGGCGACCGGGTCGAGCTGATCGGCTACACCGGGGTGCCGGGCAAGCCGAAGCTGCTGCGCGTCGAGTACCTGTTCGTCAACGGTCAGGCGTACGGGCTGCGCTCGTCGCCGGTGCGCTGATGCATCGGCGGGCCGACACCGAGCGGCTTGCACCGATGAGCTCGCCGGCAAAGGTCTTCCTGCTCCTGCTGCTCCTCGTCCCGACGTTGCCGGCGGCACTGGCCCAGACGGCGCGCCTCGAGCCGGTCACGGTCGCGCGCGGCCTCGTGCATCCCTGGGGGCTCGCGTTCCTCCCCGATGGGCGCATGCTCGTGACCGAACGACCCGGGCGCATGCGCATCGTCGCGCGGGACGGCACACTCGGCGCGCCGATCGCCGGGCTGCCGCCCGTCGTCGCCTCCGGCCAGGGCGGACTGCTCGACGTCGCGCTCGACCCGAAGTTCGCCGACAACGCCCGCATCTACTGGACCTACAGCGAGCCGGCCGCCGACGACAGGGGCGGCAACAGCACCGCGGCGGCGCGCGGGCGGCTCGACGGCAACCGGCTCGTCGACGTCGAGGTCATCTTCCGCCAGCAGCCGAAGTTCGCGAGCACGCTGCACTTCGGCTCGCGGCTCGCGTTCGCGCGCGACGGCACGCTCTACATCGGGCTCGGCGATCGCTTCACGCGCAAGGACGACGCGCAGACGCTCGACACGCACCACGGCAAGGTCGTGCGCATCGAGCCCGACGGCAGGGTTCCGGCCGACAATCCGTTCGTCGGCCGCGCGGGCGCGCTGCCCGAGATCTGGAGCTACGGCCACCGCAACATCCAGGGCGCCGCCATCGACCCCGCCACCGGCGCGCTGTGGATGATCGAGCACGGACCGCAGGGCGGCGACGAGCTCAATCGGATCGGACGCGGCGCCAACCACGGCTGGCCCGTCATCACCCACGGTCGCAACTACGGCACGGGCACGAAGATCGGTGAAGGCACCGAGCGCGCCGACGTCGTGCCGCCGGTCAAGGTCTGGGTACCGGTGTCGATTGCGCCGAGTGGCATGGCCTTCGTCACCAGCGATCGATATCCCGGCTGGAAGGGCAGCATCCTGGTCGGCGCGCTGCGCGGGCAGCAGCTCGTCCGGCTGGAGCTCGACGGCAACCGCGTCGTGCGCGAGGAGACGCTGCTGACCGACCTGAACGAGCGCATCCGCGACGTGCGCCAGGGGCCCGACGGCTGGATCTATCTGCTCACCGACAGCGCCGACGGCCGGATCCTGCGGCTCTCGCGCTGACTTGCCGGCGCGACGCCTGGCGACGGAAGAGTCCCGACCCTCCGGGACCCGCCCGTCGTTTCCGGGCTCGCGTTCCTACTTCGCTGCCGGTGCGGCCGGAGTTGCCGGCGCGGCCGGGGCCGCGGGTGCGGCCGCAGCGGCCGGAGCTGCCGGCGCGGGAGCTGCGGCGCCGACCACTTCGATCTTGGCCTTGGCCTTGAGCGCCTCGACGTTCTTCATCACGTTCTGCTGCATGAGGTGCTGGCTGAGCTGCGGCTTCACTTCCTCGAGCGGCGGCGGCTCGATCGGCTTGGTGTCCTCCAGCAGGATGACGTGATAGCCGAATTGGGTCTTGACCGGCTCCTGCGTGAACTGCCCCTTCTCGAGCTTGCCCACGGCGGCACCGAACTCCGGAACCATCCTGCTCGTGTCGAACCAGCCCAGGTCGCCGCCTGCGCCCTTGGAGCCCGGATCCTTCGACTTCTCCATCGCGAGCTTGCCGAAGGCCGCCGGATCCTTCTTCAGCCGGGCGATGATGTCCCGGGCTTCGGCTTCCTTCTCGACCAGGATGTGGCGCGCCTTGTACTCGCTGCCGGTCATCGTGGCCTTGAGGCGATCGTATTCCGCCTTGAGCATGTCGTCGGTCACCGGATTGCTCTTGACGAAGTCCTGGACGTAGGCGTTGGCGAGGGCCGATTGCCGCATCGCGGCGAGCTGGTCGGCAACCTCGGGAGTCTTGTCCAGCCCCTTCTTGACCGCCTCCTCGGCGACGACCATCTGCAGCGCCAGTTGATCGATGATGGCTTTTCTCACCTCGGGCGTGTCGGGCTGGCCCGAATTGGCGCCCTGCTTGACCATCTTGTCCACGGTGCTCTGGCTGATCGGCATTCCGTTCACCGTCGCTGCGGCCGGGCCCTGCGGCGTCGCGGCGGCCGGCTTCGCGTCCTTGTCCGCACTGCAGGCGCCAAGGAGGAGCAGCGTAGCCGCGCTGGCCAGCAGAATTCCGGATTTGATCGATTGCATTTGTCTTTCCTGACGTGTGGTTGAAACGGTGGTTGAGAAAGCGCTCTGCGCCGATGGCGCGACGGCCGGCGATCGCATCGAGGCTCGCGCCCATCGGGGCCCGGTGCCGGCAACCAGGGGCGCCGGCTCGCCGGCGCTGTCGGACGGGCGGCATCCTAGCACCAAAACCGATGACGGGACGGCCGGCGTCGCCGCACAGCCGCTTTTGTCTTCGCCGATCCGGGGCGACCGCACCCGGTCGAATCGCGCGTCAAGGAGCCGCGATCAACTCGACGGAAATCGAGCCAAGGTCGCCGAACGCCACCGTCAGCGGTTGGCCGAGCGGTACCTCGATGGCGCCGGCATAGGATCCGGTGGTCACGACCTGCCCCAATCGCAACCCGTCGTCGCGCGCCGCCAGAAAGTTCGCCAGCCAGCACAAGGGGCGCAGGGGGTGGCCGTCGCCATGGCGACCATCGTGGGTCGAGAGAATCCCGCCGGGACCGCGTACGACGACGAGCATCGATTCGAGCGCAGCCTCCGGACCGCCCGGGACGGGCGGACCGATGACCAGACCTTGATTCTGCAGGCTGTCGGCGATCATCTCCTCCCAGGTCGGCGAGGCGGTGTCCGCGTAGCGCGAACCGAGCAGTTCCAGCACCAGGTGCGTCTCGGCGATCGCAGCGACGATCTCCGCGTCGGAATAGGGCTCGTCGCGACGCGGCAGGGCGCGACCCATGATGAACGCGACCTCCGGCTCGATTCTCGCGGCATCACCGGCCGCGACCACCGCGCACCGCGGACCGTGGACGATCGTCGGCGCAAGAATCGGGGCGACGAGAATCGGCCGGGCGGGTGACGGCAGCGAGCACTTCCAGCCTCCGGTCCGCTGTCCGAGCAGCTCGCCGACGCGGCGCTGGATGCCGAGCGCGGCCTCGAGATCGGCGGGCCTCCAGGCTTCAGGCAGGCGCTCGCCCGGTCGGCCGGCCGTGCGCGCCGCTGCCAGGTATCGAGCCGCGTTCTCGTGCCGTTCGTCGAGCATGCCCATCTCCCTCGTCATGCGGTGCCCGGCGTCGGGAAGGTCGCGAATTGGAAGATCGAGAGCATCAATCCGCGCAGAAGACCATGATCGCCGCGAAGAGGAACCGGTACGGCACCATCGGGATGAACGACGTCTGGGCACCGGCGTTGTTGGGACCTCCGTGATGACGCCAAGATTGCACGATCCGCCAAAATCTGTCAATATCTTTCACAACGAGTCACAAGGCACCATGCGCCGGGTCGCCGGGACCACCCCCTCAAATCGATATCCCTTTGGCTCCGCCCGAATTGACGAACGCCACCGAAGACCTCGATGCCACGCCGCTGCTGCCCGTGCAGCGCCGGCAGCGGATCGTCGAGTTTCTCCGCCACCACGGCGCCGTCACGCTGCAGCAGCTCGAACAGGCGCTGCACGTCTCCATGTCGACGCTGCGCCGCGACCTCGACGCCCTCGCCGCCGAAGGCGAGGTCGACCGCACCCACGGCGGCGCGCTGTTGCGCCACCAGGAATACAGCACCTTCGAGCCCGATCACGCCGCGGCAGCCGAGCTTTCTCCCCGCGAGAAGCAGGCCATCGGCGAGGCAGCCGCCGAAGGACTGCGGCCACGCCAGAGCGTCATCTTCGACAGCGGCAGCACGGTGCTCGAGGCCGCCCGCGCCGCCGTGCAGCGGAACATCCCGCTGACCGCAGTGACCAACAACCTCGCCATTGCGCAGGTCCTCGGCAGCAGCCCCCTGATCCAGGTGCACGTACTCGGCGGCCTGCTGCGCCACGGCGGCAACACCCTGACGGGAGACGCGCTGATCGAGAGCGCCCGGGCCATCGGCGTCGACGTGCTGCTGATGGGAATCCACGCGGTGACGGAGGGCGAGCTGACGGAGACCGCCCCCGAGGTGGCCGCGGTCAAGCGCGCGCTGCTGAAGGCGGCGGCGTCGAAGCGCCTGCTCGTCGATTCCTCGAAGTTCCGGCCGCGGACCTTCATGCGCGTGGCGTCGGTGACCGAGCTCGACGAGTTGATCTCCGACGACGGCATGCCCATGGAAGAGATCGAGCGCATGCGCGCGCTCGGCGTGAAGCTCACCCTGGTGGGAGTCTCCAGATGAACGAAATGCACATTCTCGCCGACGACCTCACCGGTGCGCTGGACACCGCCGCGGCGTTCGCGGGCGAAGTCCCGGTGTATCTGGACGTCCCCGCTGCCGTCGACGTGTTGCCGTGTCCCGTATCGGTGGTGGCGACGGCCACCCGTGACGTCCCGGCCGACTCCCTGCCCCGGCTCCTCGCCCCATCGCTGCCTTGGCTCGTCGATGCCGAGCTCGCGTTCAAGAAAGTCGACAGCCTGCTGCGCGGGAACACGTTTGCCGAGTGCGCGCACGTCGCGCGCGCCGGCGGATTCGAGAGAATCGTGTTCGCGCCCGCATTTCCGCAGCAAGGGCGCGTCACCATCGACGGCTGGCAGTGTGTCGTCCCGCCTGGGGAGCCGCTCGAGCGCCGGCGGCCGGTCGGCGATGCGCTTCCTGCCACCCTCTTCTCGGCGCTGGGATTGACGGTCACGCCGTTGGCCGAGCCGTGCCCCGACCGGATATCGGTGTGGATTCCCGAGGTCCGCTCGGACGACGATCTTGCGCGCGTCGCCGCCCTGTCGACGCGCGCCGACGCACGACACTGGTTGTGGTGCGGCAGCGCCGGCTTGGCGCACGCGATCGCGGCGATCCGTGGCCTCGCCCCCGGTCCGCACTGCGGCACGCCGCCGGAACCGACCCCCGGACCGGTGCTGCTGATCAGCGCCAGCCGTCACCCGGTCCTGCAAGCGCAGTGGAGCACCCTCAGGGTCACCGAGCAGACCGCGATCGCGGTCATGCACGGAGAACCGTCGGCGCTGCAGGCCGCGTGCCGGACGATGCAGCTGCCGTTCGATCGGGCGCTGCTCGCCCTCGCCCCGACCGCCGCACTTTCGCCGCCGGAGGCCGCGAGCCTGCTTGCCGCGCAACTCGCGGACATCGTCGGCGCAGTACCGCACCCGGCGTCGTTGATCGTCGTCGGCGGCGATACGCTGCGCGCGCTGTGCGCCGCTGCCGGTGCCCGCGGACTGTCGGCCCGGGCGTCGTCGCGCGCCGGCTGGGGTTGCGCGCGCCTCATCGGCGGCGCCTGGGACGGCGTCACCTGCCATTCACGTTCGGGCGCGTTCGGCGGCCCCGATGACCTGTCAACGATGGTGCGTCTCGTCGCTTGGCCCACACAAGACCTGAAGGAACACTGACCATGATCCAGCCTATCCGACTTGCAGTCACCATGGGCGACCCTGCGGGCATCGGGCCCGAGATCATCGCCAAGGCGGCGCGCAGGATGCAGGGGCTGGTCACGAGCGGCCGGATCGAGCTCATCGTACTTGGCAGTGCAAACGAGCTCGCCAAGGCCGAGCAGCAGCTCGGCCCCCTTCCGGCGGATGGCGCGCGCACGCTCTATCGCCTCGTGGACGTCGGACCCGTCGACAGGCCAATCGTGCCCGGGACAATCTCGCCGGCAGGTGGTGAGTGGGCGTATCGCGCCGTCGCCCACGCGACGAAGCTCGTGCAGGCAGGCGAGGCGGATGCCATCGTCACCGGACCGCTGTCCAAGGAGGCCCTGCACCTCGCCGGGCACCTGTTCGAAGGCCACACCGAGCTCCTGGCACACCTCACCGGCATGCGCGATGCCGTGATGATGCTGGCCCACGGACCGATGCGCGTGAGCCACGTCACCACGCATTGCCCGCTGGCGGACGTGTCGAAACGGGTCACGCCCGAGCGCCTGCGCCGGGTGTTCGACGTGACGCTGGATGCGCTCGTCGCGCTGGGCATCAGCCACCCCCGCCTCGGCGTCGCCGCGCTCAATCCGCATTCCGGCGAAGGCGGGATTCTCGGCACCGAGGACGACGAGATCATCGCACCGGTGATCGACGAATACCGGCAGCGCGGGTTCGACGTCTCCGGCCCATGGCCGGGCGATACCGTCTTCATCAAGCTGCGAGCCGAGCAATTCGACGCCGTCGTCGCGATGTTCCACGACCAAGGCCATATTCCGGTGAAGTTGATGGGCTTCAACGTCAATCCCGCGACCGGAGTCTGGCAAGCCATCAGCGGTGTCAACATCACCCTCGGGCTCCCGATCCTGCGCACCTCGGTCGATCACGGAACCGCGTTCGACATCGCGGGCAAGGGGATCGCGAACGCCGACAGCCTGGTCGATGCAATCGAATACGCGATGCGACTGGTGGAGGGGCGACGCAGCAAGGCCAGCTCCAACGCGCCTTCACCGGTCCGCACCGGGGGTGCAGTCGATGCCGCGGTGTCCGCGCGGTGAAGCGACCGTGCCGATGACTCCGATCAACAACCCGCGGCCCATGACCCACGCGGACATGCGCGCAATCCATCAACGCCTGCTCCAGGACCCGTTCGCACTCTGCCAGCGTGCGCGAACCAACGAGACCCTCACATCATGAACACCTTGCCGCACAATGCCTTCAAGGAAGCGCTCGCGGCCGGCAACCGCCAAGTCGGCCTGTGAACTTTGCCCACCACGTCATCGCCGAGGTCGTCGCCCACCCGGGCTTCGATCGGCTGCTGTTCGACATGAAGCACAGGCCGAACGACCTGCAGATCGTCGGACAGCAGCTGCTTGCCGTTCGCGGTTCCCCCACCGCGGCCGTTGTGCGCGTTCCGGTCCACGACATGGCGTGGATCAAGCGCGTGCTCGACGCAGGCGCGCCGGACGTCATGGTCCCGAACATCCGCAGCGTCGCCGAGGCGCGCGAAGCGGTGGCGTGGACACGTTTCCCTCCGGAGGGACTGCGTGGCGTGGCGGGGAGCACGCGGGCCGGGCAAGCGGCATCCTCGCCGCCGACGGCAAGGCCGAGCCGTATCTCGACCAAGGCGCGACGATGGTCGGCGTCGGAACCGACCTGCACCTGCTGATCGCCGCAGCCGACGGCCCGGCA
>DATIUK010000038.1:0-7122 GCA_035466885.1 Casimicrobiaceae bacterium | reverse complement strand
CAATCTCCTGCCGCTGCCGCTCGCGGCGATGCCGGACTGGGACCCGGCGGCGGCGGGCGACGCGCGTTTCGACGACCTGTCGATTTTTCGCCCGGTGCGGAGGCCGCGGAGCGGCGCCGCCGCGACATAGCGTTGGCGAGGCGTCCGTCGCCATGCTAACGTCATAGGCCATGAAGCCGTCCGCACCATCGCTGCAACGAACGCTGGCGCGACTCACCGCCGGCCTGGGCATCGCCGTCGACGCGGCGCTGTTCGTCGTCAAGGCGCCGGGTCCCTTCACCCTGGCGACGCACCTCTTCGCGCTGTGGCTGATGCTCGCCTGGATCGTCGTCCTGGTGATCGCCTGGCGCGGCGACCCACCGGGGCTGCTGGCGGGGGCGCTGCTGGCGGCCGGGTTCGAGCTCCTCGCGTTCCACGAGACCTTCATCGCGCCCAAGGGCTCGACGGCGGCGCTGATCTACGCCGTCAAGCCGATCTGGCAGGTCGGGCTCCTCCTCGGGGCGATCGTCGTCGGCATGCTGCTGCGCTACACTCGCCGCCGGCAGTGAGGACCGGGGGAGGGCGATGCACGCGGCGATCGTGACCGGGGTTTCCCGCGGGCTGGGCGAGGCGCTCGCCCTGGCGCTGCTCGCCCGGCGCGCGCACGTGCTCGGCGTCGGCCGGCGCTCGAGCGCGAAGCTTTCCGGCGCGCACTACCGTTTCGTCGAATGCGACCTTGCCGCGCCCGGCCGCATTGCCGCGGCGGTGCTGCCGGCGCTGCGGGAACTCTCCGCGCTGCCGCTGTCGGCGGTGACGCTGATCAACAACGCGGCGGTCGCGACGCCGCTGGGCCGCGCCGGGCAGCTCGACATCGGTGCCGCCGATGCCTCGTTCGCCACCAACGTCACCGCGCCGCTGGCGCTGGTCGATCTCTTTCTCAAGAGCTTCGATCCGGCGCTGGAGCGGCGGGTGCTCAACATCTCGTCGGGTGCCGCGCAGCGCGCGATCCCCGGCAGCGCGGTCTACTGCATGTCGAAGGCGGCGCTCGAGATGCTCACCAAGGTGGTTGCCGCCGACCACGCGGGTCCGCGCTTTCGCTGCATCGCGTTGCGGCCCGGCGTGTTCGAGACCGACATGCAGGCGCTGCTCCGGGAGCAGGACCCCGCGACCTTTCCCAGCGCGCCGCTGTACCGCGGCTTCAAGGAGAGCGGGACGCTGAAGGACCCCGCGGCCGTCGCGACCCGCATCGTCGAGCGGCTGATCGCGGCGCCGGTCGAGCACGGCCGGATCTACGGCCACGCCGACCTGTGACCCGGCGCGGCGATCAGAGGGTGAGAGTCTTTCGGGCATGATTGAAGGACTCTCAGCCTCTCAGGCGGCCGCCAGCGCGGCGAGCGCGGCCGGGACGCGCGAGGGCGCATCGACGATGGCGTCGGCGCCCGCCGCCGCGAGCTCGGCCCGCGAGCCGTAGCCCCAGAGCACGCCGATCGCCGCGACCCGGTTCTCCTTCGCCGCGCGGACGTCGTGCTCGCGGTCGCCGATCATCACGCAGTCGGCGCCGTCGAGCGCCTCGCGCGCGAGCAGGTGGGCGACCAGCTGCGCCTTGTCGTCGAGCGCGCCGCCGAGGTCGGCGCCGTAGATCCCGGCCAGCCGGGGCGCGATGCCGAACCGCTCGACGATCCGTTCGGCGAAGGGTTGCGGCTTGGACGTGCAGAGGAACAGCCGGTAGCCCGCGGCCTCCAGCGCCTGCAGCAGCTCGGCGATGCCCTCGTAGACGACGTTCTCGGCCCATCCGAGCTCGCCGTAGCGCTCGCGGTAGAGGGCGATCGCGTGCTCGATCCGCGCGGCATCGGTCGTGGCGAGCAGCCGGGCGAACGAAACGCGCAGCGGCGGGCCGACGCAGGATCGCAGTTGCTGCAGATCGGGGACGTTCGCGCCCATCCCGGCGAGCGCGTGGCAGATCGAGCGCGAGATGCCGGCGAAGTTGTCGGTCAGCGTGCCGTCGAGGTCGACGAGCAGCGTGGTTTGCCGCGTCACGGTGCGGTGCCCGGGGTTGTGCCGTCGCGCTGCGCACTCGGGTGTCCGCGCTCGGGGCGGCCCGTCGCGCCGGCCGGATCACCCCGCTGCACGCGCATCCGGTAGCGGATCTCGGCGCCCTCGGCGCCGGCCGACCAGCGCAGGCAGTAGGTCTCGCCCAGCACGGGCGCGAACACCCCGGCGTCCTCGGCGACGGCGTCGCGGCTGATCGGCGCGACGTCCGCGTGGCCGGTCCGGTAGTGGATGCCGAAGGCCACCGGCACGCTGCTCGTGAACCGGTACAGCAGCCGATCGCCGACCGCCAGCGCCACGCACTCCTCGTGGGTCGCCTGCGGCGGCAGCTCGTGGTCGGCGACGTCGCGGAGGTCCGCTGCGGGCTCCTCGCCGCCGGCCGGCAGCGCGCAGAACGCGATCAACAGCGCCGCACCGCGTCGCCGCCGGTACCGGCCCGTCATCGGCGCGTCGTCCGGCGCGCGCGCCAGTCCTCGGCCAGGAGCGCGCAGCGGACGTGGTCGCGCCAGCGGCCCGCGATGCGCAGGTAGCGGCGCGAGTAGCCCTCGCGGACGAAGCCCGCGCGCTCGGCGAGCGCAAGCGAGCGCAGGTTGGCCGGCTGCACGTTGGCCTCCAGCCGGTGCAGGCCGAGGTCGACGAACGCGTGGTGCAGCACGAGTTCCAGCGCCTCGGCCATGTAGCCCCGGCCCGCGTGGGGCGCGAACGCGAAGTAGCCGAGGTAGGCGCCGCAGAGCGCGCCGCGCACGATGTCGCCGATGCTGAAGGCGCCGACCAGCGCGTCGTCGTCGTTCCGGAAGACG
The DNA here is from genome assembly GCA_035466885.1 of Casimicrobiaceae bacterium. Lineage (GTDB taxonomy): Bacteria > Pseudomonadota > Gammaproteobacteria > Burkholderiales > Casimicrobiaceae > CAIWHR01. The sequence continues at coordinate 4,294 of DATIUK010000038.1, read as the reverse complement.
AGGAGTCCGAGGTGCTGCCGGCGCAGGGCGGCCACGCGGCGGTGCCCGAAGCGCGACGCGTAGGAGAGGAAACCCTCGGTCGTGGCGGGCGGCTGGACCCAGCGGCCGTGCAGGCGGCGGCTCGCCAACGTCGCGGCGATGAACGCGGTCGCGTCGCGCCGCCGCGGGCAGCGCAGGTACACCCGCGGGCCGCGGAGAAGCGTCGACGGAGGTCCGGCAGGGCGGTTCACGGCGGGCATTCTACCAATCGCCGGCGGGAAGCCCCGACGAGGCGCCGCGCAACGGCCCCGGCCGGCCGCGCTGCAGCCTGCGTAGAATCCACGCTGCGACGCAACGCGAGGGAACGGCGATGAGCAAGTGGGTGGAGGGACGGGTGACCGGCCGGCGGGACTGGGCCGAGAACCTCTATTCGCTCGAGGTCGCCGCCCCCGAGGTCGGCTTCATCGCCGGCCAGTTCGCCCGCCTGGCGCTGCCCGCCCCGCCGGGGGCGCCGGAGCCGATGGTCGGCCGCCCCTATTCGTTCGTCAATCCGCCCGGGACGGCGCCGCACGAGTTCTACGTCGTCACCGTGCCGCAGGGACCGCTATCGCCGCGGCTCGCGCAATTGCGCATCGGCGAGCCGCTGTGGCTGCTGAACAGCGCCAACGGGTTCTTCTGCGTCGGCGAGGTGCCGCCCGCCGAGGTACTGTGGTGCATTGCGACGGGCACCGGCCTCGCGCCGTTCCTGTCGATCCTGCGCACGCCGGAGCCCTGGCAGCGGTTCTCGCGGGTGGTGCTGGTGCACGCGGTGCGCCATGCCGGCGAACTCACCTACCGCGACACCCTGGCCGGCATCGAGGCGGCGCATCCGGGTGCTTTCCGGCTGGTGTCGATGGTGAGCCGCGAGTCCCATACCGGCGCGCTCGCGGGCCGAATTCCCGCGGCGATCGCCGACGGCCGGCTCGAGGCGAGTGCCGGGGAGCCGCTGACGGCGACCACCTCGCAGGTGATGCTCTGCGGCAACCCGGCGATGGTCGAGGACACCAAGAGCGTCCTCGCCATGCGCGGCATGCGCCGGCACCGCCGGCGCGAGCCGGGTCACATCACCGGCGAGAGCTACTGGTAGTCGCGGAGGTTGCGCGCGATGATCTCGGCGACGTCCGGCGACAACCCGGGCGCTTCGCCGATTCGCTCCAGCGCGGCCCGCTGCAGGCTCCGTCGCGGCTCGGCGTGCCGGCGCCACTGGTTGAACGCGCCGGCGAGCATCGCCGCGACCTGCGGGTTCACCCGGTCGAGCGCGATCACCTGCTCGACGACGAACGCATAGCCCGTGCCGTCGGGCGCGTGGAACGCCGGCCAGTTCGCGAACGCGAAGCTCGCCACCAGCGAACGCACCCGGTTCGGGTTGCGGGCGTTGAACCGCGGGTGGTCGAGCAGCGAGCGCACGCGTTGCAGCGTGCCGGCGCGCATCGCGGTCGCCTGCAACGCGAACCACTTGTCGAGCACCAGCGGCTCGTCGCGCCAGCGCGCCTCGAAGCGCGCGAACAGCGCGTCCCGCGCCGGCGTCGTCGAGTGGTTGACGGCGACCAGGGCCGCGATCGCGTCGGTCATGTTGTCGGCGGCGTCGTACTGCGCGGTCGCCAGCGCGATCGCGGGCGCGTCGTCGAGCGCGCACAGGTAGCGCAGGCAGCGGTTGGCGAGCAGCCGCGGGCCGATCTGCGCCTGCGTCGGCGCGTAGGGCTCGCGCACCCGCAGCGACCCGCGGCATTGCTCCAGCGCGCCCCGCGCGGCGCGCGCCACGCTGCGGACGACGTGCTCGCGCGCAGCGACCATCGCGTCGACGTCGATCTTCGCGGTGAGACCGGCCAGGTAGGCGAAATCCGGCGGGTTGATCGCCAGCGCCCGCAGCGCCGGGTCGGCGTGCCCGTCGGCGACGATGGCGGCCACCAGGGCGCCGAGGACCGGATCGTCGGGCAGCGGCGCACCCGCGGCGGCGGCCTGCATCGCGGCGAGCACCGAAGCGCAGTAGATCCGCTGCGCGGCGTCCCAGCGGTTGACGGGGTCGCTGTCGTTGGCGGCGAGGAACGCGAGGTCGGCGTCGGAGCAGTCGAACTGGAGGCGGACGGGCGCCGAGAAGCCGCGGTTGAGCGAGGGCACCGGCCGGGCGTCGATGGCGGTGAACACGAAGCTCGCGCGGCTCTCGGTCAGGGAGAGTACCCGCGTCGTCGGGCCGGCCTCGGCCTCGCCGGCCAGGGTCAGCGGCAGGTCGCGCCCGGCGGCATCGAGCAGGCCGATCGCGAGCGGGATGTGGAACGGCTCCTTGTGCGGCTGGCCAGGCGTCGGGGCTGTCTCCTGCTCGAGGTCGAGCGTATAGGTGCGCGCTGCGGCGTCGAAGGCGCCGCGCGCGCGGACGATCGGGGTGCCGGCCTGCGCGTACCAGCGGCGGAACTGGCCGAGGTCGACGCCCGAGGCGTCCTGCAGCGCCTGCACGAAATCGTCGCAGGTGACCGCCTCGCCGTCGTGACGCGCGAAGTAGAGGTCGAGCCCGTCGCGGAAGCGCCCGGGGCCGAGCAGCGTGTACTGCATCCGGATGATCTCGGCGCCCTTCTCGTAGACCGTGGTGGTGTAGAAGTTGTTGATCTCGATGTACTCGTCGGGCCGCACCGGGTGCGCCATGGGTCCGGCGTCCTCGGCGAACTGGGTGCTGCGCAGGAAGGTGACCGCGGCGATGCGCTCCACGGCGCGCGAGTTGAGGTCGCTCGAGAACTCCTGGTCGCGGAAGACCGTCAGGCCCTCCTTCAGTGAAAGCTGGAACCAGTCGCGGCAGGTGACGCGGTTGCCGCTCCAGTTGTGGAAGTACTCGTGGCCGATGACTCCCTCGATCGCCTGGTAGTCGTCGTCGGTCGCGGTATCCGGACGCGCCAGCACCAGCCGGCTGTTGAAGATGTTGAGGCCCTTGTTCTCCATCGCGCCCATGTTGAAGTCGTCGGCGCAGAAGATCATGAAGGTGTCGAGGTCGTACTCGCGCCCGAAGCGCTGCTCGTCCCAGCGCATCGCCCGCTGCAGCGAGGTCATCGCGTGCCGGCAGCGGTCGAGGTTGGCGGGCGTCGACCAGATTTCCAGTGCGACGTGGCGGCCGGAGGCGGTCGTGAAGCTGTCGGTCAGCGCGGCGAGGTTGCCCGCGACCAGCGCGAACAGGTACGACGGCTTGGGAAACGGATCGTGCCAGCGCACGAAGTGCCGCCCGTTGCCGGCATCGCCGGCGCCGACCCGGTTGCCGTTGGACAGCAGCACGGGATAGCGTTCGCGGTCGGCCACCAGTGTCACCGTGTAGACGGCGAGGACGTCGGGCCGGTCGGGAAAGTAGGTGATCCGGCGGAAGCCCTCGGCTTCGCACTGCGTGCAGAACACCCCCGACGACACGTAAAGGCCCTCCAGCGCCACGTTGGCGGCGGGCTGGATCGTCGACTGCACGGTGAGTTCGCCGCGCTCGGGCGGGTCGATGACCGTGAGCGCGTGGTCGGTGAGCCGGTAGCGGGACGGCGGCAGCGGCACCCCGTCGAGCGCGACGCCGACGTCCTGCTGCTGCTCGCCGTCGAGGACGAGCGGCGCCGCGGCGTCGGCGTCGACGGCCGGATTGCGGCGGAACGCGAACGACGCGCTGACGCGGGTCCGCTCCGGGTCGAGGTCGAACCGGAGGTCGAGGCGATCGATCAGGTACGCGGGGGGCCGGTAATCGAGGCGGCGCACCGGGGCCGGCGGCGCGTCGCGCGACGCCGCGGCCATCAGCTCTTGACTTCGATGAGCTCGACGTCGAACAGCAGCGTCGCGTTGGGCGGAATGAGGCCACCACCGGCGCCACGCTCGCCGTAGCCAAGCTGCGGCGGGATGATCAGCGTCCGCTTGCCGCCCGCCTTCATTCCGGCGACGCCTTCGTCCCAGCCCTTGATCACGCGGCCGGCGCCGAGGATGAACCCGAACGGCACCTTGCGGTCGAGCGAGCTGTCGAACTTTGCGCCCTTGCCGCCCGGGGCGGCAGGGTCGTACAGCCAGCCCGTGTAATGGACGATGACGGCCTTGCCCGGGACCGCTTCGGCACCCGTGCCGGCCTGGACGTCGTTTTTCTGGAGTTCGGTCACATTGGCACCTATCTTGCTGGAGGTTGAGGGTGCGGCGGAGGCTGCGCCGCCGGGAGCCTGGGCGAGCGCGTTGCCGCCGCCGAGGCCAAGGGCGGCAACCAGCGCGCAAACGGCGGTCGAGTGCAGTCGGCGGTGATGTCGGGCGATGGGGTTGATGCGGGACATGGGAGAATCCA
>DATIUK010000037.1:0-26794 GCA_035466885.1 Casimicrobiaceae bacterium | reverse complement strand
ATCTCGCCGTGCAGCGGCTTGTCGCTGACGCACAGCAAGGTGCCGTAGGGCACGCGGAAGCGGAAGCCGTTGGCGGCAATCGTCGCGCTCTCCATGTCGAGCGCCACGGCGCGGCTTTGCGAGAATCGGCGTTGCGGCTTGGTGTCGGGCAGCAGTTCCCAGTTGCGGTTGTCGGTCGAGGCGACGGTGCCGGTGCGCAGCACGCCCTTGAGCTCGCTGCCCGAGAGCTGCGTGACCTCGGCCACCGCCTGCTCCAGCGCGACCTGGATCTCCGCCAACGCCGGGATCGGCACCCAGAGCGGCAGCTCCTCGTCGAGCACGTGGTCCTCGCGCACATAGCCGTGCGCCAGCACGTAGTCGCCGAGCGCCTGCGTGTTGCGCAGTCCCGCGCAGTGGCCCAGCATCAGCCAGGCGTGCGGGCGCAGCACCGCAATGTGATCGGTGATGGTCTTGGCGTTCGCCGGACCGATGCCGATGTTGACCATCGTCACCCCACTGCCGTCCGGACGGACCAGGTGGTAGGCCGGCATCTGCGGCAGGCGCGGCGGCGGGATGCCGGCCGCATCGCCCGGCTCGGCGGCGCAGCCCGCGCGCCGGGTGACGACGTTGCCCGGCTCGACGAAGGCGTCGTACTCGCCGCCGGGATCGGCCATCAGCGCCTGGCCGAGGGCGACGAATTCGTCGATGTAGAACTGGTAGTTGGTGAACAGCACGAAGTTCTGGAAGTGCTCGGGCGCGGTGCCGGTGTAGTGGCGCAGCCGGTGCAGCGAATAGTCGACCCGCGTTGCGGTGAACAGCGCCAGCGGCCGCGCCTCGCCCGGCGCCGTCTCGTGCGTGCCGTTGGCGATGCCGTCGTCCATCGCCGCGAGGTCGGGCAGGTCGTAGAGGTCGCGCATCGAGAGCCGGCGCTCGGGACCGAGGCTGCCCTCGAGGTGATCCCCCTCGGCGAGCGAGAAGTGCACGGGAATCGGCTGCCCGCTGGTGCCGACCTCGAGCGCGACGCCGTGGCTCTTCAGCAGCAGCCGGAACTGCTCGCGGTAGTAGCGCCCGAAGAGGTCGGGCCGTGTCAGCGTGGTCTCGTAGGTGCCGGGCGAAGCCACGAAGCCGAAGGAGTTGCGCGAATCGCGCCGCGCCACCGTGGCCACGCGAACGCGTACGAACGGATAGAACGCCCGCACCGGCACGCCGTCGTCGGCTCCGGCGACGAAGCGCTGCAGCGACGCCCGCAGGTGGTCGACGCTGCTGTGGTAGATCGCCTGCACCTGCGCGAGGGCGGCGTCGGGATCGTCGAAGCGGGCGGGAGCGATGAACAGCGGGAGCGAGGCCATGGGATTCCCTGTGCGCGACGGCGGGGCAAGGGTGCCGCGCGGTGAGCCTGCGAACGGCGACGGGGGCGCAGCCGGGCGTCCTGCGCGCGGGCGGGGCTCGTGCACCCCGGCCGCTTTCCCCGGGCGCCGGGTCAGAGGCTGAGAGTTTTTCGGGCGTGCCCGAGCAGCGCGCCAGAAGGCGTCCGATCGAGGCGCAAAGCGCAGCCATAGCTCGGGCTATGGCGAGCATTGGCAACGACGAGCGGGCGTCTTGTGGCGTGATGAGCGGGCATGATTGAAAGACTCTCAGCCTCTCAGACGACTTCGCCGAGCGAGAATTCGACCATCAGGTCGTTCGAGATCGCCTCGAGGTCGGCCTTGAGTGCACGGGGGTCGAGCGCCGACGGTGCGGTCAACTCGGCTTCCGCGCGAAACAGCATGCCCGAGGCCATCGGGCCGCTTTCGGTGCGCGTCGCAAGCTTCTCGACGTTGACGGCGTGCTTCGCCAGCACCGCGGCGACTTCCTTGACGATGCCGATGCGATCGTTGCCGACGAGGTCGAGCGTGAGTCGCCGGCCCGCAGCCTTGGGGCTCCCCGCAGCCCGCGTGACGGCGACCTTGAGATTGGGCAGGCGCTCGACGGCCGCCTGCAGGGCGCCGGCGTCGGCCTCGTCGACCTCGACGCGCACGATGCCGGCGAACTTGCCGGCGAGCTGCGCCAGCGACGACTCGAGCCAGTTGCCGCGGTGCGCCGACACCGCGGCGGCCAGCTCGCCGACGAGTCCGGGGCGGTCGTCGGCGATGACGGTCAGGATCAGGGACAGCTTGGGCATGCGCATGCTCCTCGGTTGGCGCGCGAAGGCGGGACACCCTGCCGCCCGCCGCCCGCTCTCCGGCAAGGTCGCCGGCGAGCCGATCGCGCAGGCCGCAGGCTCCCGTCAGGCACCGCTGCGCACACCGGGGACTCGTGCGCAGCGCGCGCCGCCGGTCATTCGGTGAACAGCGAGCTCACCGACTCCTCGTTCGAAACCCGCGTCATCGTCTCGGCCAGCAGCTGCGCGCAGGAGAGCTGCCGGATCCTGGGACACGCCGTCGCCTCCTCGGTCAGCGGAATCGTGTCGGTGACGACCATCTCGTCGATCTCGGAGGCCGCGATCCTGGCCACCGCGCCGCCGGACAGCACCGGGTGCGTGCAGTAGGCGAGCACCTTGCGCGCGCCGTGCTCCTTGAGCGCGGTGGCCGCCTTGCAGAGCGTGTTCGCCGTGTCGACGATGTCGTCCATGATCACGCAGGTGCGCCCGCTGACGTCGCCGATGATGTTCATCACCTCGGAGACGTTGGCGCGCGGGCGCCGCTTGTCGATGATGGCGAGCTCGGAGTCGAGGCGCTTCGCGATCGCGCGGGCGCGCACGACGCCGCCGACGTCCGGGGATACGACGAGCAGGTCGTCATAGTTCTGCTTCCACAGGTCGCCGAGCAGGATCGGCGTCGCGTAGATGTTATCGACCGGGATGTTGAAAAAACCCTGGATCTGGTCGGCGTGCAGGTCCATCACCATCACCCGGTCGACGCCCACGGTCGTGAGCAGATCCGCGACGACCTTGGCGGTGATCGGGACCCGCGCCGAGCGCGGGCGCCGGTCCTGGCGCGCATAGCCGAAATACGGCATCGCGGCGGTGATGCGGCCGGCCGACGAGCGTTTCAGCGCGTCGACCATCACCAGCACTTCCATCAGGTTGTCGTTGGTCGGCGCGCAGGTCGACTGCAGCAGGAAGATGTCGCGCCCGCGGACGTTCTCCAGCAGCTCGACCATCACCTCGCCGTCGGAGAAGCGACCGACGACCGCGCGGCCCATGCTGATGTTGAGGTGCCGGCAGACCGCCTCGGCGAGCTTCGGGTTGGCGTTGCCCGCGAAAACCCTCATCCGTTCAAAGGCCATGACGTCCCGCGAGGTGAACGTGCAGCCGGCGGTTCCGCGTGGGTTGGCCGGCAGGAAAAGTGGCTGGGGAGGTAGGGATCGAACCTACGAATGCCGGAATCAAAATCCGGTGCCTTACCACTTGGCGACTCCCCAGCGGAAAACCGGCGCGTGCCGGACCCAACCAGGACCCGACCCGTAAGAACCGTGCCGAAGGTCATGCGAAACCGGCCAGCGGGTGCCGCGTGAGCGTGCGCGCGACGAACCCGTCGAACCCGGGCGGTCGCGCCGCCAGCGCCGCGCGCGCCTGCCGGACGGACCCGAACGGTGCGAACACACAGGCGCCCGAACCGGTCATCCGCGCGTGCGGGGCATGCTTGGCAAGCCCCTGCAATGCGACGGCGATGTCCGGATGCCGGGCCGACGCGACCGGTTGCAGGTCGTTCCGACCATAACCCTCGGAAAAGACTTCTATTTTCGCCGACGCGGTGTTTCGTGTCAATTCCGCGGCGGCGAAGACCGACGCCGTCGACACCGCGACCGGGGGAATCCAGACCGTCACCCACAGCGACGGCAGGGTGACCGGCGTCAGGCGCTCGCCGACGCCGCGGGCGATCGCCGGGGTGCCACCGAGGAAGAAGGGCACGTCGGCACCGAGCCGGACGCCGATCCGCGACAGCGCATCGCGTGCCAATCCCGTGCCCCAGAGCCGGTTCAGCGCCAGCAGCACCGACGCCGCGTCGGAGCTGCTGCCGCCCAGTCCGCCGCCCAACGGGATCCGCTTGACGACGTCGATGTCGGCGCCCAGCGGCGTCCCGGTGGCCTCGCGCAGCGCCTGCGCGGCGCGCACGGCGAGGTCGTCGGCTGCCGGAATTCCCGGGTGGTCGCTGCAGCGCACGATGACGCCGTCGGCGCGCACGCCGAGCGTCAGCGTATCGCCGAAGTCGAGCGCCACGAACAGCGATTCGAGCGTGTGGTAGCCGTCGGGGCGGCGCCCGGTGACGTGCAGGAACAGGTTGAGCTTCGCCGGCGCCGGCACGGTGAGCGAACGCATCGCGCCATTGTCCGCGACCCGGCCCCCGCGCGCAAACGGCGCGACGGGCGTCTCAGAACCAGTGCTCGATCACGATCCGCACCTCGGTCTCGGCATCGACCAGCCGCAGCCGCGCCGGGCGGCGCGCGGTGGTGTCGGCGTAGCCGAAGGCGATCTCCCAGCCGTCCTGGCGCAGCAGGACGATCCGGCCGTCGCCGTCGGCCTCGGCGCCGAACGCGCTGCCGCCGTGCGGGCCGCCGCGCACCCACGCGGACAGCGCGTGCACCGGCAGCGCGAAGCCGAGCGCGCGTTCGGTCAGCACCGCCCAGTCGGAAGCCTCGACCTCGCGACCATCGGCAAACCGCAGGCGCGCCCGTCCGGCGGCCGCGTCGCCGTCGAGCTCGGCGAGCGTCTGACCGAACGGCGAGACGACCGTCAGCGCATCGCGGGGGGGATCGTGACGCCAGGAGAACCCTGCGGAGACGGCGTCGGCACCGCGCCGCGCCGATAGCCGGCCCTCGATCGCGAAGCTGGCGTCGGCCAGGGGCGTCACCGCCGGCGCCGGCCCCTGCGGGGGTGCAAGGCTCGCACAGGACGCGAGCGCCAGCGCGGCCAGCGCGAGCGTTGCCGTCCGCGCGACGCGGGCCGGGCCCGGGGCCGACGAGCGGGGCGACGCCAACGCGCGGGTGCCCCTCGTCAGCGCGCGCCGGGCGCCGGCGCGGAGGCGGGCATCAAGCGCCGCATCGTGTCCTGCAGCACCGTGCTGTCGGGCGTCGCGTCGAGCTGCGACTGCCACACCTCCTTCGCCCGGACCCGGTCGCCCTTGGCCCAGAGCACCTCGCCCAGGTGCGCCGCGATCTCCGCGTCGGGGCGCTCGGCGAACGCGCGGCGCAGGTACTCCTCGGCCGCGTCGAGCCGGCCCAGCCGGAAGTTCGCCCAGCCCATGCTGTCGAGGATGAACGGATCCTTCGGGGAGAGCTTGTGCGCGCGCTCGATCAGCGCGAACCCTTCGGCCACGCGCGGCGTGCGGTCGACCAGCGTGTAGCCCAGCGAGTTCAGCGCCTGCGCGTTGTCCGGCTTCTGCTCGATCAGGCGGGTGAGTCGCGTCTCGACGACGTCGAGCCGGTCGAGCTTCTCGGCGACCATCGCCGAGTCGTAGAGGAGGTCCGGATCGTCGGGGTGCTCGACGAGCGCCTGCTCGAGCACCGCGAACGCCGCGCGCGCGTCGCCCGCGTCGCGCAGCAGCTGCGCCTCGGCCTGGCGCACCTGGATCCGCTGCTCCTGCGTCACCGCGGGCAGGTCGGCAAGGAAGCGCCGCGCCTCGTCGACGCGCTTCATCTTGCCCAGCATTGCTGCCGCGCGCAGCTTCGCGAGCCAGCCGCGCTCGCTCTCCGGGACCGCCAGGTAGCGCTCGTAGGCGAGCTGGTAGCGGCCGGTCTCCTCGGCGATCTGGGCAAGATAGGTCTCGACGACGCCGGTCTCGCCGTAGTCGGCGCGGTCCAGGTCCTCCAACAGCGATTCGGCGGTCTTCCAGTCCTTGGTCTGCATCGCGAGCACCGCGACCCCGAACTGGACGTCGCGATTGCTGCGGTCGGTCGCCCACAGCGCGTCGAACACTGCGCGCGCCTCGGGGTAGCGCTTCTGGCCGACGTAAATCTGCGCCAGCGCGCCGGCCGCCGGCCGCGATCCCGGGTTCCCCTGCAGGTAGGCCTGGAGAAAGACGATGGCGACGTCCGGCGACTCGGTGGCGAGGATCTCGGACTTGAGCAGGACCGCGCGCTCCCAGCCGGGCTTCAGGGTCAGCGCGCGATCGACCGCCTGGCGCGAAGCCGTGACGATTCCGAGGTCGGTGAGGCCGGTCGAATACCCCGCCAGGGCCACCGCGAAGTGGGCCTCGGCAACCGCCGGATAGGGTTGCGCAAGCTCGCTGACCGTGCGGAACACCGACGGCTTGTCGGGCTCGTGGGCGAACAGCCGGTTGAGTTCGAGGAACGCCGCCGCCAGCGCCTCGGGCGACGCGGCCGCCGCAGCCAGAGCACGCTCGACCTCGGCCTTGGTGGCACCGCCGCCGGCCAGCGCCTCGACGCTGCCGCCGCCGGCGGACAGCGCCTTGACGAGCTGCCGCGGCCGCTCGGCGTCAGGCTCGATCTGCGCCCACTGGCGTGCCGCCTCGAGCGCGATCGCGCGCTGTCGCGTCGCGAGGCCGATCTCGGCGGCCCGCCGCGCCAGCGCCGGGCTCCGGGTGTCCCGCGCCGCCTCGAAGTACGCGCGGGCAGCCACGCCGAAGTCGCCGCGCTGCAGCGCGACGTCGCCGACCAGGATCCGGTACATGACGTCGGCGGTGAGCTCCTCGCGCGGGCTCGCCGCGGCGCTCCCTTCGCCGGTCGGCGCAGCCGCTTTCTGCGGGGCTTGCGCTGCCGCGGTACCGGCGAACGACGCCACGGCCAACGCGGCAAGGAGGAGACGGCGACTGTGAATGCGCATCGTGATGGTCCTGGATTCGATGGAGCACAACCCCGCGGGCAGAGGCGGAACTGCCCGGCGGGGCGCGGGGCCGGCCGATGTTAGGTTATATTCGCGGGCACGCCAAACGCGCCGGTTCGACTTCCGGCCATGGCGCGCACGCCGCGGACCCATGCCCGAACTGCCCGAAGTCGAGACCACGCGCCGCGGCCTGCAACCGTACGCGGTCGGGCGCCGGATCGTCGAACTGCGAGTATACGACCCGCGTTTGCGCTGGCCGGTTCCCGACACACTGGCGGCGACCGTCGCGAACCGGCGCATCGACGCGCTGGAGCGGCGCAGCAAGTACCTGCTTTTCCGCCTGGGCGAGGACGCGCTGGTCGTCCACCTCGGCATGACCGGGAGCCTGCGGGCGTTCCGCGAGCCTCCGCCGCGACGCCTCCACGATCACGTCGACATCGTGCTCGACGGCGGAACCACGCTGCGCTACCACGACCCGCGGCGGTTCGGCGCCGTGCTCTACGCCGCCGCTCCGGTCGAGCGGCACCCGCTGCTGGCGAGCCTCGGACCCGAGCCGTTCGACGCCCGCTTCGACGCCGGCTACCTCGCCGGCGTCACAAAGCGTCGCCGCGCGGCGATCAAGCTCGCGCTGATGGACAATCACCTCGTCGTCGGCGTGGGCAACATCTACGCCAACGAGTCGCTTTTCCGCGCCGGTATCCGGCCGACGATCGGTGCCCACCGGGTCGCACGGCACCGGCTCGCGCGGCTCGTCGACGAGGTCCGCTCGACGCTGTCGGACGCCATCGCCAAGGGCGGCTCGACGCTGCGAGACTATGTCGACAGCGACGGCGCGCCGGGCTACTTCCAGCTTGACTGCTTTGTCTACGGCCGCGGCGGGCTGCCCTGCCGAGTCTGCGGCACGCCGATCCGGGCGCTGCGCCAGGGAGGCCGGGCCAGCTTCTTCTGCCCGACCTGCCAGCGCTGACGACCGCGGCGGCGCGCTCCGCCGCGGCTGGCACGGCCCGTGCTTGCGGGACGAAAGCCCGTCTCGCGAACGCCATGAATTCCGACCCTCCCGCCAGGCTCCACCCCACCCGCGAACTCGCCGCGCGCTTCGAAGCCTACGCGGACTGGCGCCGGCGCCTTGCCGGGCGCATCGCCAGTCTGCACGGCTGGCTGACCGAAGCGGGGCTCGCGGATCCGCAGGTCGACCTCAAGATCCAGCAGCTCCAGGAACGCCTGCGGCAGGACCAGCTGGTCGTCGCCTTCGTGGCCGAGTTCTCGCGCGGAAAGTCCGAGCTCATCAACGCGATCTTCTTCGCCGACTTCGGGCAGCGACTGATCCCCTCCGCCGCGGGGCGCACGACGATGTGCCCGACCGAGCTCCTGTACGACGCCGGCGAGCCGCCGTCGATCCGGCTGCTGCCCATCGAGACCCGCGCGCGCGACGCGACGGTCGCCGAGTTCAAGGCCTACCGCGACGAGTGGACGACTTTCCCGCTCGACCTTGCGGCACCCGACCGGATGAGCGCCACGCTGGCGCAGGTATCGCAGGTCAAGGCGGTGCCGGTGTCCGAGGCGCAGCGCTACGGCCTCGCCGACGACGAGAACCTTCTCGCCCCGCTGCCGGCCGGAGGCGAGCCGCTGGTCGAAATCCCCTGCTGGCGCCACGCGATCATCAACTTCCCGCACCCGCTGCTGCAGCAGGGCCTGGTGATCCTGGACACGCCGGGCCTGAACGCCATCGGCACCGAGCCGGAACTCACGCTGTCGCACCTGCCCAACGCGCACGCGGTGCTGTTCATCCTCGCCGCCGATGCCGGCGTGACGCGAACCGACCGGGAGGTGTGGACCCAGCACCTCGCCGGCGCCGACGCGTCGCAGAAGGCCGGCCGCCTCGTGGTCCTGAATAAGATCGACGGCCTCTGGGACGGCATGAAGTCCGACGCGGCGATCGACGCCGAGATCGCGCGCCAGGTCGACGGGTCGGCGCGCATCCTGGGCATCGACCGCGCGCAGGTCTACCCGGTTTCGGCGCAGAAGGCGCTGCTCGCCAAGGTCAACGGCGACGATGCGCTGCTCGCGCGGAGCCGCCTGCCCGAGCTCGAGCAGGCGCTGTCGGGACGGCTCATCCCGGCCAAGCGCGAGATCGTCGGCTCGGCGACGCTCGGCGAGATCACCGCGCTCTCGGCCCGCGCCCGGGCGCTGCTCGACGCGCGCCAGGCGGGCATCGCCGTGCAGCTCGCCGAGTTGCGCGCGCTGCGCGGCAAGAACCAGGACGTCATCGGCCACATGATGGACCGCGTCCGCGAGGAAAAGGAGACCTTCGAGCGCGGGCTCGCCCGCCAGGCCGCGCTGCGCTCGGTGTTCGCCGAGCAGTCGAACAAGCTGCTCGACCACATCGGCCTTGCCGCGCTGCGGGCCAACGCCGGAGCGACCCGCCGCGAGATCGAGCAGAGCCCGTTCACCAAGGGCGTCCGCCAGGCGATGGGCGACTTCTTCGCGACGCTGCGGAATGATTTCGGGCAGGCGGGCCGGCAGGCGAACGACATCCACGAGATGATGCGCGGGATGTACGCGCGCTGGTCCGACGAGCAGGGGCTCGAGCGCTACTCGCCGCCGCCGTTCTCGATGCTGAAGTACCTGAAGGAGATCGACCGGCTGGAGCGTGCGTACAACACGCACTTCAACACGCTCTGGAACATGGTCAGCAAGGCGAAGTTCGCGCTGATGAAGCGCTTCTTCGAGACCGTCGCCTCGCGCGCGAAGCACGTCTACGACATCGCCAACCGGGACGCCGAGGGCTGGCTGCGGCTGGTCATGGCCCCGTTCGAGACCCAGGTGCGCGAGCACCAGCTGCAGCTGCGCCGGCGCCTCGACAGCATCCGCCGGATCCACGGCGCCAGCGGCGAGCTCGAGGCCCGCGTCGGCGAACTCGAGCAGCAGGACGAGTCGGTCGCCGCGGACATCGCCGCGCTGGACCGCGAGCTCGCCGAGATCGCGATCGCGATCTACGACGCCGAGCTCCTGCCGCGCGCGGCGAACGGCTGACGCGCCTGCGCCCTGTCAGGCCGCCTTCGCGGCGGCGTCTCTGTTCGCCATCAGCGCCGCGTACTTCCGCTGCAGCGCGTCTTTCGACTCGACCCGGTCGGGGTTGACGGGAATGCAGTCGACCGGGCAGACCTCGACGCACTGCGGCGTGTCGAAGTGGCCCACGCACTCGGTGCACTTGTCGGGGTCGATGACGTAGATCTCGAGGCCCTGCGAGATCGCCTCGTTCGGGCACTCCGGCTCGCAGACGTCGCAGTTGATGCATTCGTCGGTGATCATCAGCGCCATGGCGACGCTCCTTGCAGACATCGGTCGGGGAAGTTCCCGGCGCGGCCGCCGACCGGGGCGCCGCGTCGCGATGATCGGTTGCCTCCGCGCGGCCCGCACCGGCATCCGCGCTCGGGGCGGCCGGTCGCGTCTCATGCGTCTCCGTGGACCTTGGCCTTGAGCCGCGCGTACACCAGCGGGTGGACGAACGGCGAGACGTTGCCGCCGAACTTCGCGATCTCGCGTACGATCGTCGCGGAGACGAACATGTACTGCTCGCCCGGCGTGAGGAACAGCGTTTCGACCTCGGGATAGAGGTTGCGGTTCATTCCGGCCATCTGGAACTCGTACTCGAAATCGGACACCGCGCGCAGGCCGCGCAGGATCACCCGCGCGCCCTGCGCGTGGACGAAGTCCATCAGCAGGTTGGAAAACGGCATGACCTCGACATTGGGGTACGCCGACAGGACCTCCCGCGCCATAGCGACCCGCTCCTCGGTCGCGAAGAACGGCTGCTTGGACCGGCTGTCCGCCACGCCGACGATCACGCGGTCGAAGAGCCTGGCCGCGCGACGCGTCAGGTCCTCGTGCCCGCGGGTGAAGGGGTCGAAGGTCCCGGGGTAGACGATCTTGAGCATCGGCAAAGTCCGCGAGCGGGTTGGTCGGGAGCGAGGCGGCGGCGCGGTTGGCGCGCGCCACCCGCGAACCCGGAGTTTACACAGCCGGCGACAAGCTGCAGCGACGAATCGCCGCGGCGCGGTCGCGGGCGGCCGCGCTCAGGTCGGCCCAGTGGCCGGTCCGAGGAGGTGAAAATGGACCTGCCCGGCGCGATCGCGCCGCAGCGTGGCGAGCCCGGATGACGGTTCGAGCCAGTGTCCCGCCTCGGCGAAGATCCGCCCGTCCGGCGCCAGCCGGGCGGCGCAGGCGGGCAGCAGCCAGTCCCAGGGGTCGTCGCCGAAGGGCGGGTCGAGCAGGATCGCGTCGAACTGTCGCCGCTCGTCGGCGAGCGCGCGCTTCGCGTCGCCGACGCGCGCCTCGACGACCGCGGCGCCGATCAACCTGGCATTGGCGGACAGCGCCTCGACGAGCGCAGGATTGCGGTCGATCGCCACCGCGAGCGCCGCGCCGCGCGAGGCGGCCTCGAGCGACAGCACGCCGGTTCCGGCGAAGAGCTCGAGACAGCGCCAGCCGGAGAGGTCCTGCCCCAGCCAGTTGAACAGCGTCTCGCGAACGCGATCGGGGGTCGGTCGCAGTCCCGGCGCGGCCGGAAACCTGACGATGCGTCCGCGGTGGGTTCCGCCGATGATGCGTACGCGGTTGGCGGGGCGCGGGGTCACGATCGGAAGTTGCCGGGCGGGGGAATCGCCGGGCGTGCAGGGCGCGCCTGCGGACAGGCTCGCCCGGCAGGTTAAGATTATAGCTTTGCCCGACCTATCCCCTGCCGGCGTGCGCCGCCTGGCGCCACGCGACGAGCCTACCCGATGTTCGACCTTTTCAAGCGCAAGCCCGCCGGGACTCCCGCCGACGTCGAGGACGGGCCCGCCGAGGCCGTCGCTTCGGAGAAGAAGGCGTCGTGGACCGAGCGACTGCGCGCCGGACTGTCCAAGTCGCGGGAAAAGCTCTCGGGCGCGCTCGTCGGCGTCTTCAGCCGCCGCACCCTCGACGAGGAAACGCTCGAGGAGCTCGAAACCGCGCTCATCACTGCCGACGTCGGCGTTCCCGGCGCCGCGCACCTGCTCGAAGACCTCAAAGCGCGGTGGAAAACCGCCGGCGGCGAGGGCGACCCCAAGGCGATGCTCAAGGCAGCGCTCGCCGACCTGCTCGCCCCGCTCGAAAGCCCGCTGGTGGTGACCGCCGCGCGGCCGTTCGTCATCATGCTCGCCGGCGTCAACGGCGCCGGCAAGACCACCTCGATCGGCAAGCTCGCCAAGCACCTGCAGGGCCAGGGGCTCTCGGTCCTGCTGGCCGCGGGCGACACGTTCCGCGCCGCCGCGCGCGAGCAGCTCGCGGTCTGGGGCGAGCGCAACAACGTCGCGGTGATCGCGCAGGAGGGCGGGGATCCGGCGGCGGTGATGTTCGACGCGATCTCGGCGGCACGGGCCCGCGGCATCGACGTCGTGCTCGCCGATACCGCTGGCCGGTTGCCGACGCAACTCCACCTGATGGAGGAGATCCGCAAGGTGCGCCGCGTGATCCAGAAAGCCGAGCCCGGCGCACCGCACGAGACGCTGCTGGTGCTCGATGCCAACACCGGCCAGAACGCGCTGGCGCAGGTCAGGGCCTTCGACGAGGCGTTGAGCCTCACCGGGCTCGTGCTCACCAAGCTCGACGGCAGCGCCAAGGGCGGGGTGGTGGCCGCTATCGCCAAGCAGCATCCGGTGCCGCTGCGCTTCATCGGCGTCGGCGAGACCGTCGACGACCTGAAGCCGTTCGTCGTCGCCGAGTTCGTCGACGCGCTGATCGACTGACGCGCGAGGCCGTGGCCGCCAGCATCAGCTTCGCCCACGTCAGCAAGCGCTATCCGGGCAGCGTCGCCGGGTCGGCCCCCGCGCTCGACGACGCCTGCTTCGACGTCGCCGCCGGCGAATTCGTCTTCCTGACCGGGCACTCCGGCGCCGGTAAGAGCACGGTCTTCCGCCTGCTGGCGGCGATCGAGCGGCCCAGCGGGGGCACGGTGCTCGTCAACCGGCAGAACGTCGGCGGATTGCCGGCGTCCGCGGTCCCCTTCTTCCGCCGCAACCTCGGCCTCGTGCTGCAGGACCAGCGGCTGCTGTTCGACCGCAGCGTGTTCGACAACGTGCTGCTGCCGCTGGCGGTCGCCGGCGTCGCACCGCGCGACGCCGCCCGCCGGGCCCGGGCCGCGCTCGACAAGGTGGGCCTGCTCGGGCGCGAGCGCGCGAACCCGATCACGCTCTCGGGCGGCGAACAGCAGCGCGTCTCGATCGCCCGTGCCGTCGTCAACCGGCCGGCTCTGCTGCTCGCCGACGAGCCCACGGCGAATCTCGACGCCGACTACGCGAGCCTCATCCTGGAGCTCTTCCGGTCGTTCCACGACGTCGGCGCCACGGTGATGCTCGCCACCCACGACGCGGCGCTGATGGCGCGGCACGACGCGCGCCGCATCGTGCTGGCGCAGGGACGGGTCGTCCCATGAACGCCTGGCTGCACGCGCACCTCTCCGCGCTAGGCGATGCGTGGCGGCAGGCGCGACGAACGCCCGTTGCCACGCTGCTGTCGATCGGCGTGCTGGCGCTCGCGCTGGCGTTGCCGCTGGTCGGCTTCGTCGTCGGGTCGGGCCTCGCGCGGATCGTCGAGGGCTTCGACACCGATCCGCAGATCGCGGTGTTCCTGCCGCCGGAAGCCCCGGCCCGGGATCGGCAGGCGCTCGAGCGCCTGGTGCGCGCCCATCCGGGCGTCAAGCGCCTGCGCGTGGTCACCAAGGAGCAGGCGCTGGCGGAGCTGCAGTCGACCGAAGGCGTGCGCGACCTCCTGGCAGGGCTTCCGGGCAATCCGCTTCCCGATACGCTGGTGATCGTGCCTGTCGATCCGGGCCGCGGTGCCGTCGACGCGCTCAAGACCGACCTTGGCCGGCTGCCGGGGGTCGGGTCGGTGCAGGTCGATCGCGCCTGGGTCGAGCGGCTTGAACAGGTGCTGCGCACCGCCCGCGCGCTGACGCTGGCCGTGGCGGCGCTGCTGGGCGTGGCGGTGGTCGCGGTGACCTTCAACACCATCCGGCTGCAGGTGCTCACCCGCGCGGCGGAACTCGAGGTGGCTGCGCTGTTCGGCGCGACCGGCGCGTGGCTGCGCCGGCCGTTCCTGTACTTCGGGGTGTTGCAGGGGGTCGGCGCCGGGGTGCTGGCCGTCGCGCTGGCCGCGGGTTTCGGCGCCGCCCTCGCCCATGGGTTTCCGGTCGAAGCGGCCGCGCTGGCGCTGCCCGGCGGCGCGGTGCCGATGCCGTGGAAGTTAGCGCTCACTGCCATTATGGTCGGTGCCGGACTTGGGGGTCTTGGCGCATGGTTGGCCGTCTGGGAGCATCTGGGGCCGCGTCGGACGCACGCTCGCTGACGCCCGCCGGCGCCGGGGTCCGAAACGCCGCCGAGCGCTATCCCGACTCGATCGGTCGGGAACTTTGACTCTCTTTAGCACTCTTACGTCGCGAGTGCTAACATAGTGTCGAGCGGGTTGCCGGCGTCGCGCCGGGCGGCCCGCCGGCACGATATCGAGGAGCCCTGAAGCCATGACCGGAACCGCCCTGACCTTCCCGACGCCTGCGTCGCTGGGTAGTCTCGATCACTACATCCAGGCGGTGAACCGCTTTCCGCTGCTCTCCGCCGAGCAGGAAACGGCGCTGGGACGCCGCCTCGTCCGCGACGACGACCTGTCGGCCGCGCGCGAGCTCGTGCTCTCCCACCTGCGACTGGTGGTCGCGGTCAGCCGCAACTACCTGGGCTACGGCCTGCCACAGGCCGACCTGATCCAGGAAGGCAACGTCGGGCTGATGAAGGCCGTCCGCCGCTTCGATCCGGAGCGCGGCGTGCGCCTGGTGTCGTTCGCGCTGCACTGGATCAAGGCCGAGATCCACGAATACATCCTGCGCAACTGGCGGCTGGTCAAGGTCGCCACGACCAAGGCGCAGCGCAAGCTGTTCTTCAACCTGCGCGGGATGAAGGCGACCACGGCGGCACTGACGCCGACCGAGGCGCGGGCGATCGCCCGCGACCTGGGGGTGAAACCCGAGGAGGTCGTGGAGATGGAAACGCGGCTGTCCGGGCGCGACATCGTCCTCGACCCGCAGCCGGACGACAACGGCGACTCGATGGGCCCGATCTCCTGGCTCACCGACACCGAGGACGAGCCGATGCAGATTCTCGAGCGCCGGCAGACCGCGACCAACCGCAGCAAGGGCCTGTCCACCGCGCTCGCCAAGCTCGACGACCGCAGCCGGCGGATCATCGAGGCGCGCTGGCTGCGCGAGGACGACCCCGCGACGCTGCAGGACCTCGCCGACGAGTACGGCGTGTCGGCCGAGCGCATCCGCCAGCTCGAAGTCAAGGCGATGAAGACCATGCGGTCGCAGATGGGCGCGCTGGCCTGATCGCACGGGTGCCCGGGCCGGCCGGCCCGGGTCTCGATCGCGGCGGAACCCGCGCGGGCAGCGGCCGCGCGAAACCCCACGCTGCCTACAGCTCGACCTGCGTCCCTAGTTCGACGACCCGGTTGGTCGGGATGCCGAAGAAGTCCGAGGCCTTGACGGCCATCTTGGCCATCGTGACGAAGAGCTTCTCCCGCCAGAGCGCTATCGCCCGGCCCGGGGTCGCGATCAGCGTCTCGCGCGAGACGAAGAACGACGTGTCCATCATGTCGAACTGCAGCGTGTCCTTGCCCGGGGCCTCGAGCAGGGCCGGCACGTCCGGGTCCTCCATGAAGCCGTAGTACGCCTCCATTTGCCAGAACTGCGCGCCCAGCGAGCGCGTGCGCACCCGCTCGCTGCGCGGCACCCGCGGGATGTCGCGGGTGATGACGGTCAGGAACACCACCCGGTCGTGCAGCACCTTGTTGTGCTTGAGGTTGTGCAGCAGCGCGTGCGGCACGCGGTCGGGGGTCGAGGTCAGGAACACCGCAGTGCCCGGAACCCGCGGCGGCGGGCTCGCACCGATGCTCTCGACGAAGAGGCCGAGCGGCATCGAGTCGACATCGAGGCGCTCCATCAGGAGCATCCGCCCCTTCTTCCACGTCGTGAGCAGCGTGAACACCACCGCGCCGATGAACAGCGGAAACCACCCACCGTCGGGGATCTTGAGCAGGTTGGCCGACAGCAGCGCGCCGTCGATGGCGAGCAGCGGGACGACGACCAGCACCGCGAGCGGCTTCGACCAGCGCCAGACCCGGCGCATCACCACGTAGATCAGCACCGAGTCGATCAGCATCGCCAGCGTGACCGCGATGCCGTACGCGGCGGCCAGGTTGTCGGAGCTGCGGAAGCCCAGCACCAGCAGCGCGACGGCGACGAACAGCGTCCAGTTGATGAAGGGGACGTAGACCTGGCCGATCTCGCGCTCCGAGGTGTGCAGCAGCTTGAGCCGCGGGCAGTA
Organism: Casimicrobiaceae bacterium; assembly: GCA_035466885.1. Classification (GTDB taxonomy): domain Bacteria; phylum Pseudomonadota; class Gammaproteobacteria; order Burkholderiales; family Casimicrobiaceae; genus CAIWHR01. The sequence continues at coordinate 10,660 of DATIUK010000037.1, read as the reverse complement.
GCCCATCTGGATCGCCTGCCGGGTGAGCGAGAACGCGCCGCTGATCACCGCCTGCGAGGCGATCACCGCTGCCATGGTCGCCAGGATCACGAGCGGCAACACCGCCCACTGCGGCGCCATCAGGTAGAACGGGTTCTTCACCGCCGCCGGATTGCCGAGCAGCAGCGCGCCCTGTCCGAAGTAGTTGAGCGTCAGCGCCGGCAGAACGATCAGGTACCACGCCCGGCGAATCGGCGTGATGCCGAAGTGTCCCATGTCGGCGTAGAGCGCCTCGGTGCCCGTCACCGCGAGCACGACGGCGCCCAGCGAAAGGAACGTCGCCATCGGGTGCGCGACCAGGAAGTGGACGGCGTGCGAGGGCAGCAGCGCGGCCAGGATCCCCGGCTCGCGCGCGATCTGGTAGCAACCGAGCGCTCCCAGCGACACGAACCAGGCGAGGCACACCGGCCCGAAGAAGGCGCCCACCGACGCGGTGCCGCGCCGCTGGATCCAGAACAGCCCGATCAGTATCGCGAGCGAGACCGGAACGATGAACGGGTGCAGCAGCGGGGAGAGCACCTCGAGCCCCTCGACCGCGCCCAGCACCGACACCGCCGGCGTGATCATCCCGTCGCCGTAGAACATCGCCGAGCCGAAGATGCCGAAGCCGACCAGCCACCAGCGCGCGCGCGACTGCGGCGCGACGCCGCGCGACACCAGCGCGGTGAGCGCGAGTATCCCGCCCTCCCCGCGGTTGTCGGCGCGCATGATCAGCGTCACGTACTTCAGCGTGACGACGACGATCAGCGCCCAGAACAGGAGCGACAGCAGGCCGTAGACGTTGTCGGGCGTCGCGGGCAGCCCGTGCTCGCCGGAGAACGCGACCCGCAGCGCGTACAGCGGCGAGGTGCCGATGTCGCCGAAGACGACGCCGATGGCGCCGAGGACGAGCGGCGCGAGTCGCTTGCCCGGGTGCGAGCCGTGCGCCATCGCGGTCGCCGCCGGCGGCGCCGTCAGGCCCCGCTGTCCTCGCCGCGGCGCGCGAACCGGATGTTGAGCTGCTTCAGCTTGCGATAGAGGTGGGTCCGCTCGAGCCCCGCCTTGTCGGCGACGCGGCTCATGTTGCTCTGCTCGCGGCCGAGCAGCTGCTCGAAGTAGATCCGCTCGAACGCCTCGCGCGCCTCGCGCAGCGGCAGCTCGAAGAAGCGCGCGGTGATCTCCGGCGCGACAACCTGCACCGGCGGCGCCGATTCTCCGAGCAGGCGCTTGACGTGGTCGGGCGTGATGTCGCCGGAACCCGGCGTCAGCGCGAGGTTGATGACGACGCTGTGCAGGTGGTCGATGTTGCCGGGCCAGTAGGCCTGGGCCAGCGCGGTGAGCGCGGCCGGCTGCATTGCCGACAGCGTACGCGCCATCGCCTGGTTGGCATTCGCGTGCTGCGCCGCGATGTCGGCCCAGAACCGCTCGATCAGCAGCGGGATGTCCTCGCGCCGCACGCGCAGCGGCGGCAGCATCACCGCGCCGGAGGACAGAGCCGACAGGAGGGCCGGGTCGAAGCGCCCTTCGGACGCGAGGTTGCCCAGCGCCTCGGCGCTGGTGCACACCAGCGTGACGTTGGCGCGCTCGAGCTTGGGCAGCAGGAACGCGAGCCCCTTCTGCTCGGCCTTGGTGTACTGGCCGATCTCGGCGCAGTAGAGGACGCCGTCGTGCGCCTCCTCGAGCACCGCCAGCGGGTTGCCGGCGAGCCTCGCACCGCTCGCCAGCGTGACGCAGGGGGCGTCGGGCAGTTCCAGCGCGCGCGCCGCGGCGTCGTGACCGGTGCCCGGCTCGCCGAGGACGAGGATCGGGCGATGCGCGGCCAGGAGCTGCTCCAGCGCGCGCTCGGCCTCGCGCACCGGCGCCGTCGACCCGAGCGCGGCCAGCGAGACGCGGCGCGGCTCGCGTGCCATCGCCACCTTGAGCGCGCGCGCGACCGTGGCGAGGAGCTTCTGCAGGCCGATCGGCTTCTCGAGAAAGTCGTACGCGCCGATCTTGGTCGCCTCGACCGCCGTCTCGATCGTGCCGTGGCCGGACATCATCACCACCGGCATCGTCAGCAGGCCCGCGGCGGACCACTCGCGCAGCAGCGTCACGCCGTCGGTGTCCGGCATCCAGATGTCGAGCAGCACCAGCGAGGGCTGCTGCCGCGCGCGGTAGGCGCGCGCCTCGGTTGCGTTCTCGGCGAGGCTGACGCGATAGCCCTCGTCGGCAAGGATCTCCGAGAGCAGCTCGCGAATGCCGACCTCATCGTCGACGATCAGTATGTCTTTGGCGGGGGTCATGGGCCCTCTATGCTACGCCGGTGCCGGCGTGGCGAAAAATCAGCGTCACCTGCGCGCCGTGCGGCGCGCGGTTCGCGAGCTCGACGCGGCCGTGGTGTTCCTCGACGATCTTCTTGACGATCGCGAGGCCGAGGCCCGTGCCCTTCGCCTTGGTGGTCACGTAGGGCTCGAAGGCCCGGTGCAGCACGTCGTCGGCGAACCCGGAGCCGCTGTCGGCGAAGGTGAGCGCCGCGCCGTCCGCGCGTGCCGCGAGCGTGATTTCGTAGTGCGGGGCCGGACTGTCGGACTGGGCGTCGATGGCGTTCTGCAGCAGATTGTGGATGACCTGGCGCAGCCGCGTCGGCTCGCCCTGGACGACGAGGGGCGCGGCCGGCAGCGACAGCACGACCTGCGGACGCAGATTCTCGTACAGCGCCAGCACGTCCTGCAAGAGGGCGCCGAGGTCCACCGGTTGCATCCGGCCGGGGCGCGGCTGGCGCGCGTAGACGGCGAAGTCGTCGACCATGTGCTTCATCGCCGCGACCTGCGCGACGATCGTCCCCGCGCCGCGCCGCAGCGTCTCCTGGTCGGCGGCGTCGAGCTTGGGTGCGAGCTTGAACTCGAGCCGCTCGGCGGAGAGCTGGATCGGCGTCAACGGGTTCTTGATCTCGTGCGCGAGCCGGCGCGCGACTTCGCCCCAGGCGGCGTCGCGCTGCGCCTGCGCGAGGTCGGTGACGTCGTCGAAGACGACGACGTAGCCGGCCACCGGCTCGACCGGCAGCTGCGAACCGCGCAGCAGCAGCATGCGCGTGACGCCCGCCACCTCGAGTTCGGCCTGGAGCTGCCACTGCCCGTCGGGACTTTCGCGGAAGCTCGCGCTCACGAGCTCGGCAAACGGGTTGAGCGCCGGCAGCCGATCGCCCCAGTCCCCGATCGGCACGCCGGAAAGCTCCGCCAGCGGCTGCTGCAGGATCACCGCGGCGCTCGCGTTCGCCGTGCGCAGCCGGTGGTGGTCGTCGAAGGCGAGGACGCCCGCAGACAGGTTGCCGAGGATGCTCTGGAGGTAGGCGCGCGTCGTCTCGGTCGCGCGACGCGATTCCTCCGCCTTGGCGTGCGCGTCGGAGAGCTGCTCGGTCATCGTGTTGAACGACTCGGTGAGCACGCCGAGCTCGTCGCGCGAGGTCACCGGCTGGCGACGGGTGAAGTCGCCCTGCGCGACGGCGCGCGTGCCCTCGGCCAGCAGGCCCAGGGGCTCGGAGAACTTTTCCGACAGCACGACAGCGAGGCCGAGCGCGGACGTGAGCGCCAGGAGCAGCGTCAGCGTCAGCGTCAGCGCGTAGAGCTTCTTCAGCGACTGCCGCGAGAACGAGATCTCCTGGTAGTCGCGCCAGCCCGCCTGCACCTTCTCGGCGTCCTGCGCGAGGCTCCTCGGCACCGGCTCGACGACCTGCAGCAGCCGCAGCGGCTCGAGACGGTCGTCGACGTTGACCGGCACGACGACGCGCAGCAGGAGCGTGCCCTCGGGCCCCTGTTCGATCGCCGACGACGCCTGCTGCAGGCGGGCCCGGCGGATCGCCGCCGCCGGCGACGGCTCCGGCGCCGCCGTCGAGGTGGCCACACCCGCGACCGCCAGCACCGCGCCCGACGCGGAGAACAGCACCGCCTCGGCGACGCCGGCCTGGTCGGCGACACGCGACAGGCGCATCGCCGGCGCGCCGGCGCCCTGTTCGCCCAGCGTGATCGCCATCTGGCCAGCCTTGTGGGCGGTCTCCTTCAGGAGGTAGTCGAGGGCGTTGCGCCCGAGGTTGAGGCCGCCTTCGAGCGCACGGTCGACGCGCACGTCGAACCAGCTCTCGATGCTCTTGCCCAGGAACTGCACCGAAACCGCGTAGACGAGTGCACCGGGCAACACCGCCACCAGCGCGAACAGCAGCACCAGGCGCAGCGCCAGCCGCGAGCCGAACACGCCGCGCCCCAGGTTGCGCCGCAGCCGCAGGAGCTGGTAGCCCACCAGCGCCATCAGCAGCACGACGAGCCCGGTGTTGAGCAGCAGCAGCAGGTCGTAGTGGCGCGCGAACAGGCTGGTGTTCGCGGACGCCGTCGCGAGCAGGAACAGCGAGATCGTCGCCAGGCAGGCGAAGATCAGCAGCAGCCAGCGGACCGCCCGCGACGGGAACAGGCCCGTCACGGCGTGTAGCTCCAGCGGTGCCACTCGGACTGCAGCGTCCACTCGCGCGAGGTAAGCGCGCTGACCTGGAACGGCTTGGGCAACTGGTTGACGTCGAGCATCAGCCGCACCGCCGCTTCGTAGCGGGCGCCAGGCACAAGCTGGTCGCGGCGCGCGACCTGCCGGCCGGTGACCCGCGACAGGAAGCGCTGGACCTCGTCGAGGGTGTTGAAGTTGAGGCGCAAGAGCCCGCTCGACACCCGGTACGTGCGCGTCAGCGCGTCCCAGGCGACACGGTAGACGGTCGAGTTGACGACCACCTTCTCGTCCAGCCAGTACCACCGCGGGCGCAAGAGCTCGAACTCGAGCACGAAGTACAGCGGCAGCCCCTTCTGCAGCGCCTCCTCGAGGGTGGAGTTGATCGCGACATCGAACTCCGCGTTGAGGACGAAGCCATCCTCGTCCGACAGCAGCTCGGCGGCGCGCAGCGCGATCGTGTCGGCGCTCGCGGTGACGGCGAGGGTCAGCAGCAGGCCCGCTGCCACCCGCCTCAGCCAGCGCAGCAGCCGGGCGCGCGCCGACGCACCCGGTGGTGGGCGGCGGTCAACCGGGGCGGCAATGGGGGTGGCTGGGGGCATGGCGTGGCGCTAAGGACGGCCTGGCCGTTGGGAGCCTGCGCCATGCGGCGGCTCCCCGGACTGGGGTTCGTGGCGCGGCCAGGACCGCCACTGCCCGCCGGTCTGCGGGCGCGGGTCAGCCCTTGCGAAATCGTGCGTAGAAAAATCCGTCCTGATTGTGGCCCGCGCCCGGCGACGAAGGCAATAGCTGTCCGCCGCGGGCGCCGATCGCCGGGTCGAAGTTGATGGTTTCCCGCAACGCGTCCGGATGACGGGCGACGAACGCCGTCGCCTGTGCCTCGTTCTCGGCGTCGAACAGCGAGCAGGTCACGTACAGCATCCGTCCGCCAGGGGCGAGCAGCGGCCAGAGCGCATCGACGATGCGCTGCTGGGTGCGCACGAAGCCCGGCAGGTCGGTCTCGCGGCGCAGCCACTTGCCGTCCGGATGGCGGCGAACCACCCCCGACGCCGTGCAGGGGACGTCGGCGATGATGCGGTCGAAGGGCCGTCCGTCCCACCAGTCGGCGGGCCGCGCGGCGTCGCCGGCGCGCACCGTCACGCGCGTCCCGGACAGGCGCAGGCGCGCGAGGTTCGCCTTCAACCGCGGCAGCCGCGCCTCGTCGTTGTCGAGCGCCACGAGCTCGACGTCGGCGAGTTCGAGCAGGTGCGTGGTCTTGCCGCCCGGCGCCGCGCAGGCGTCGAGGACGCGCTGCCCGGTTGCGGCCTCGAGCAGCGGCGCCGCCAGCTGCGCGCCGAGGTCCTGAACCGAGAACGCGCCGTCGTCGTAGCCCGGCAGCGCCGGCACCGGGCGCGGCGGGTCGACGATGATGCCGCAGGCTCCCGCGGGCGCCGCGGCGACGTCCGCCGCGGCGAAGCGAGCGAGCAGCGCGTCGCGGGTGCCAACCCGCACGTTGACCCGCAGCGACAAGGGCGGCCGCTCGTTGCCGGCGTCGAGCAGCTCGGTCGCGATGTCCGGGTACTCGGCCTCAACCCGCGCGATCCACCAGGCCGGGTAGGAGAATCGCGCCACCGGGTCCTCGCGGACCGCCGCGCGCAACGCCTCGCGCTCGCGCAGGTAGCGACGCAGGACCGCATTGACGAGGCCCTTGGCCGCGGGACGGGCGGCTTCGGCCGCGGCGGCGACGGCGCGGTCGACGACGGCGAACGCGGGGGCCCGGGTGTGGTCGAGCTGGTAGAGCGCGACGGCGACCAGCGGGGTCAGCACCGGATCGGAAAACGGCTTGCTCGCCAGGCGCCGGACCAACGCCTCGAGCTCGCCCCAGTGGCGCAGCGTGCCGTAGGCGAGTTCCTGCACCAGCGCCCGCCGGCGCCCGCCCGCCTCGTCGCCCGAGGGCGCGACCGCCGCCAGCGCCACCGGCAGCGCGCTGCCCTGCATCACCCGTTGGACCGCCAGTGCGGCCAGTCGCTGCGCTTCCTGCATCGGAGGTTCCCGTCGCCCCGGCCCGTCGCCGGATTGCTTTCGATTCGCTTCGTCGCCGCGGGACTAGGCGTCAGCGGCGCCGAAACGCATGCCCGTGGCCAGGCGCCGACCGGCGACGCAGGCGGCGGCGTTCATCCGGCGCCCGCCCGCCGGCTGCAGCTCCAGCACCCGCAGCACGCCCTGGCCGCAGGCGACGACGAGCCCCTTGGCGTCGGCGGCGAGCACCACCCCCGGCGCAGCCGTTCCGGCGTGCCCGGCCTCCGGCAGCGCCTGCCAGATCTTCACCTGCTGGCCGGCGAGCGTCGTCGCTGCGCCCGGCGCCGGGGCGAACGCACGCACCTGCCGGTCGAGCGCCGCCGCGTCGTTCTCCCAGCGCAGGATCGCCTCGTCACGCGCGATCTTGGACGCGTAGGTCGCGCCCTCGTCCGGCTGCGCCACCGCCTCGAGCCCTCCTGCGCGCTCCAGCCGGGCGAGGACCGCGACGATCGCGTCGGCGCCCGCCGTGGCCAGGCGGTCGTGCAGCGATCCGCCGGTGTCGCGCGGGCCGATGGGCACGTGGACGATCTCGAGCATCGGGCCGGTGTCGAGGCCGGCATCCATTTGCATGATCGTGATGCCGGTCTCGGCATCGCCCGCGAGCAGTGCCCGCTGGATCGGCGCCGCGCCGCGCCAGCGTGGCAGGAGCGACGCGTGGATGTTGATGCCGCCGTGCTTCGGCCAGGCGAGGATCGCCGGTGGCAGGATGAGCCCGTAGGCGGCGACCACCAGGACGTCGATCGGGATCGCGGTCACCGGCGCGCGGGCTTCGTCGGTCTTGAGCGTCGGCGGCTGCAGCACCGCGAGCCCGTGGGCCAGGGCCAGCGCCTTCACCGGGGAAGCCTCGAGCTTCAGTCCGCGGCCGCGCGGCCGGTCGGGCTGTGTCAGCACCAGAGGGACTGCGTGGCCAGCCGCGAGGATCGCCGCCAGCGCCCGCGCCGCGAACTCCGGCGTCCCGGCGAATCCGACCCGCATCAGGAAAGCCCCTAGCCGGCCAGGCGCTGCTTCTTGCGCGCCTTGGCGGCAAGCCGGGCGCGTTTGAGTGGCGACAGGTGGTCGACGAACACCTTGCCCATCAGGTGGTCGAGCTCGTGCTGTATGCACACGGCAAGCAGACCCTCGGCCTCGAGCTCGAACCGCTCGCCGTGCGCGTCCTGCGCCCGCACCCGCACCCGGGCGGCGCGGGTGACGTCATCGTAGTAGCCGGGCACGGACAGGCAGCCTTCCTCGGTCTCGACGGAACCGTCGCGCTCGAGGATCTCCGGATTGATGAACACGCGAAGCTCGTCCCTGGTTTCCGACAGGTCCATGACGACGATCCGTTTGTGCACGTCGACCTGCGTTGCGGCAAGGCCGATGCCCGGCGCGGCGTACATGGTTTCGGCCATGTCGCCGATCAGCTTGACGATGTCGGGGGTCACCGCGGCCACCGGCGTCGCAACCTTGCGCAGCCGGGGATCGGGAAACTCGAGAATATGGAGCAGCACGTTGGTCGCTACCTTGCAAAATGCAGACTCGAGATGCAGAATCCGTCCTAAGCCCTTATTTTGCGGCGCTTTAGGACGTTAGCAAGGCCCGCCCACACCGGAAGAGGCTTTATGCGTCAAAAGTTTAGCACAGCAAAACGCGTCGCCCTGGCCGCAGCCGCGGCGTGGATTCTCGGGGCGCCTGTGGTCGAGGCCGCCGACGTCGAGGTGAAGAACCCGGTGCCGACCACCTACACGGTGGTCAAGGGCGACACGCTCTGGGGCATCGCCAGCCGGTTTCTCAAGGATCCCTGGCGCTGGCCCGAGGTCTGGCGGATGAACCGCGAGGCGATCAAGAACCCCCACCGGATCTACCCGGGCGACGTGATCGTGCTCGACCGCGACGCGTCCGGGCAGTGGCAACTCACACTGCGGCCGTCGACCCGGCTGTCGCCGACGGTGCGCATCGAGGCGATCGACGCCGAGGCGATTCCCAGCATCCCGCCCGGGGACATCGCGCCGTACCTGTCGAAGCCGCTCGTCACGGGACCCGACGGCCTCGCGGGCGCCCCCGAGATCGTTGCCGGACGTGACGACCGCGTGATCCGCGGCACGAGCGACATCGTCTACGTGCTCGGCGCCGACGCCAAGATGGGCGACCGCTTCAATATCTACCGCACCGGCCGCACGCTGGCGGCGATCGACACCGGCGAGGTGCTCGGTTACGAGCAGCGGCACGTGGGAACCGGCAAGATCGAGCGCTTCGCCGAGGTCTCGACCATGCGGATCACGAGCGCGTCGGAGGAGATCCTGCTGGGCGACCGGCTGGTGCCGATCCCCGCGGAGCGCATCGTCAACTACGCCCCGCACGCGCCGGACAAGCCCATCACCGGCCGCATCATCGCCAACAGCAAGGACTCGACCGAAGTCGGGCCGGGCTTCATCGTCACCATCGACAGGGGCAGCGCCGACGGCATCGACGTGGGCACCGTGCTCGCGATCTACCGCGCGGTCCCCGACATCGTCGACCCGCGGCCGAGCAACGTTCCCGACGTGATCGAGTACCCCGGGTACGCGACCCGGTTCCTGCGCCCGGACCCGACGTACCTGCGCGTCCCCGAGGAGCGCTCGGGCCTGATGTTCGTGTTCCGCGTGTTCGATCGCGTGTCCTATGCGCTGGTCGTCAACGCGACGGACCCGATCCGGGTCGGCGACTACGCGCAGAAGCCCTGACGCCGGCCGGCACGGTCGAGGGCGAACCGCCGCGACGCTGACCGTCCGGCCGCGCGCGCGATGATCGTCGACGCCCGCGTCGAGGCCTGGGCGGCGCTGCAGGCGATCGCCCTGCCGCCGCGGGCGCTGGTCGGACTGCTGCGCCACTACGGCGGTCCCGCGGCGATCCTCGCCGCGACCCCCGCCGACCGGCGGCGCGTTGCCCCGACCGCAGTCGCCGCCGCGCTCGACGCCGGCCCGCCGCCCGAGCGCCTCGCGGCCTCGCTCGCCTGGCTCGCGCAGCCGGACAGCGACCTCGTCGCCTGGGACGACCCCGACTATCCGGCTGCGCTGCTCGAGATCGCGGACCCGCCGCCGGTGCTCTACTGCCGCGGCCGGCGCGAACTCCTCGGCCGGCCGGCCTTCGCCATCGTCGGCAGCCGCAACGCGACCCCGCAGGGCATCGCCGACGCCGAGGCGTTCGCGTTCGCGCTGTCGGCGGCGGGCCTCGTCGTGGTCAGCGGGCTCGCCGCCGGCATCGACGCGGCCGCGCACCGCGGCGCGTTGCAGGCTCCCGGCAGCACGATCGCCGTGACCGGCACCGGGCCCGACCGCGTCTATCCGGCGGCGCACCGCGACCTCGCCCACGCGATTGCCGGGCACGGGCTGCTGCTGACCGAGTTCACGCCGGGCACGGCTCCGCTGAAGCAGAATTTCCCGCGTCGCAATCGGATCGTCAGCGGCCTCGCCCGCGGCATCCTGGTCGTCGAAGCGACGCTGTCCTCGGGCTCGCTCATCACCGCGCGCCTGGCCGCCGAGCAGGGGCGGGAGGTGTTCGCGCTGCCCGGCTCGATCCACTCGCCGTTCTCCAAAGGCTGCCACCGGCTGCTGCGCGAAGGGGCGAAGCTCGTCGAGACCGCGAACGACATCCTGGACGAGCTGCGCCTGCCGGCGGTGGCCCCGCCGGCACCGGCGGGCCCGGCGCCCGCGAGGACGACGCCCGAGCTCGAGCCCGAGGCGAAGGCGTTGCTGGACGCGCTCGGCCACGACCCGGCCGACACCGACGCGCTGGCCGCGCGAACCGGGCAGAGCGCCGCGGCCACGGCCGCGAGGCTGTCGCGGCTCGAACTCGACGGGATCGTCTTCGCACTGCCCGGAGGGCGCTGGCAGCGCCGGCCTTGAGCCCGCCGGGCCGCCCCAAGGGCGAACACCGGAGTAACCGTGTTTGGTTGTCAAGCCTGATGAAGGGATTCGTCCCAGGGTTTGTTGTCGCGGACCATGGCGTTGAGGATGGTGAGCAGTTTGCGGGTGCACGCAACTTGGATCACTTTGGGCATTTTGCCGGCGCGCGCCAAGCGATCATGGAGGGCCTTGATGGCGGGGTTGTAACGGGCTGCGCTGAGGGATGCCATGTACAGAACGCAGCGTATTGCAAAGCGTCC
>DATIUK010000036.1:0-6554 GCA_035466885.1 Casimicrobiaceae bacterium | reverse complement strand
CCTGTTCCAGGGCTATTGGGCGAGCCCGCCGCTGGCGGTGCCGGAGTTCGAGCGGTACTGCGCACAGGCGGCGATGCCGGTGCCCTGACGGCCTCGTCAAAGAGCGTCGAGCCAGCGCAGCAGTTCCTTCGCCGGCGCGTTCCACGCCCGGTCGAGCATCAGCATGTGGGCGAGTTCGGGGAGGATCCGCGCCTCGACGCCGTGGTGGCGGGCCGTCGCGCGCACTTCGTCCGGCGTGCAGATCCGGTCCCCGGTGGCGCCCATCACCAGTACCGGGATGCCGGCGCGCTCCGGCAACTGCCAGTGCAGCCGCAGCGACAGGTCGAGCAGCGCGCGCGGCGATTCCATGCCCAGGTGCCGCGCCGCCTCGAGCAGGATCTCGGGGTCGACGTTGTCGCTGAAGTAGTAAGGGCGCAGCGTCGCGAGGATGCCCGCGTCGAGGCGCGCCGGGTCGAGCTGGGCCATCTGCAACAGGTAATCGGGGCGCTGTGTCGCGAGCCGGGCGGCCATCGGCAGCAGGCCGGCGGGGGGCACCGGCGCGATCAGCGCCGCGGCGCGGATCGGGTGCACCCCCATCAGCCGCTCGACCACCGCCGCACCCATCGAGTGGCCGATGAGCACCGGCGGCGCCGGCAGCGCGCTGGCGACGTGCTCGACGTCGGCGGCGTAGTCGTCGAGTCCGGCGACGAACAGCGTCTCATGCCCGCCCGAGTCGCCGTGCCCCCGCAGGCTGATCGCGTGCGCGGCGTAGCCCCGCGCGGCGAAGAAGGGCAGGAAGAACGGCTCCCAGCACCAGCTGTCGCAATAGCCGCCGTGGACGAACAGCAGCGGCGGCTTGCGCGCACTGCCGTTGGCGCGCGCGGGCAGTCGCGAGCGGACTTCGAGGCGGGGCTCCTGGGGCAGCATGGCTGGGTGTCTGGTCCTGCGCGCGGATGGTGGCGGGTCGCGCTGCGGGGCAGGGCGCGAAGATGCTACGATCCCCTCGCACCCGCCATGCCCGACGCCACGCAAACGACCGCCATTCTGCCAGATCCCGCGCCGGGCGCCGAGTACGATCAGGACTGCGCGCGCTGCGCGCGCCTCGCTTCGTTCCTCGCCGAGGTGCGTGGCCGCAATCCCGGCTACTTCTGCCGGCCGGTTCCGCCGTTCGGGCCGGCGGGCGCGCGCCTCGTCGTCGTCGGGCTTGCGCCGGGGATGCACGGGGCCAATGCCAGCGGCCGGCCGTTCACCGGCGACCATGCCGGGATCCTGCTCTACGCGACGCTGCATGCACACGGCTTCGCCACGCAAGCCGACGGGGCGCGACGCGACGATGGCCTCGTGCTTCTCGATTGCCGGGTCACCAACGCCGTCAAGTGCCTGCCCCCGGACAACAAGCCGAGCCCGGCGGAGGTCCGCGCCTGCAACGGCTACCTCGCCGCGGACCTCGCCCGGTTGCCGGATGGCGGCGCGGTGCTTGCCCTCGGGCGCATCGCGCACGATGCGGCGCTGCGGGCGTTCGGGCAGAAGCCGGCCCGGTTCGCCTTCGCGCACGGGGCGCGGCACGCGCTCGGGCGCGGCCGCGCGCTGTTCGACAGCTACCACTGCAGCCGCTACAACACCAACACGCGGCGCCTCACCGCCGCGATGTTCGACGCGGTGATCGCCGCCGCCGCGAGGCACCTCCGCGAAGCGGGAGCCGACGATGGGCGATGAATCGGCGCCGGACGCCGTCGTCCCCCCGGCGTTCGACGCCCGCGAGCTCCTCGCCACGCTGCCGCACCGCCCGGGCGTCTACCGGATGTTCGATGCCGAGGGCGGCGTCCTCTATGTCGGCAAGGCGCGCGACCTCAAGAAGCGGGTGGCGAGCTACTTCCAGCGCGGCGCGCTGGAGACGCGGATCGCCCTGATGGTCGCGCAGGTCGCCCGCGTGGAGACCACCGTCACCCGGTCCGAAGGCGAGGCGCTGCTGCTCGAGAACAACCTGATCAAGGCACACGAGCCGCGCTACAACATCCTGTTCCGCGACGACAAGAGCTATCCCTACGTCTGCCTCACCGGCGAACCCTTTCCGCAACTGCGCTTCCATCGCGGCAGGCTCGACCGCCGCCACCGCTACTTCGGCCCGTTCCCCGGTGCCGGCGCCGTGCGCGAGGGCATGGCGCTGCTGCAGAAGGTCTTCCAGCTGCGCACCTGCGAGGCCACGGTGTTCGCCAACCGCTCGCGTCCCTGCATGCTGCACCAGATCGCCCGCTGCTCCGGCCCCTGCGTCGGCATCGTGAGCGAGGCCGACTACGCCGCCGACGTCGAGAGCGCGGTGCTGTTCCTGCAGGGCCGTGCCGGCGAGGTCGTCGCCACGCTGAAGGCGCAGATGGCCGGGGCCGCCGCGGCGCTCGCGTTCGAGCGCGCGGCGCAGCTGCGCGACAAGATCACCCGGCTCACCCAGCTCCAGTCGCGGCAGTTCGTCGAGAGCGCGACAGCCGGAGACGTCGACGTCGTCGCCGCCGCGGCCGACCAGGGCATGGTCGCCGTCAACGTCGTGATGGTCCGCGGCGGGCGCCACGTCGGCGACCGCAGCTTCTTCCCTCGCCACGCCGATGCCGCTGCGCTGGCCGAGGTCGTGTCGGTGTTCCTTGCCCAGCACTACGTCGAGCAGCCGGTGCCGCCGACGATCATCGTGTCCGAGGGCGGCGATCACGCCGCGCTCGCGGAGGTGCTGAGCGCGCAGGCCGGCGCGAAGGTGACGATCACCGACAGCCCCGGCGGCGAACGGCGCGTGTGGCTCGCGATGGCGGCGCAGAACGCGACGCTCGCGATCGGCCAGCGCCTCGCGCAGAAGGCGACGCAGGACCTGCGGCTCGCGGCGCTGCAGGAGGCGCTGGCGCTGCCGCCCGAGGCGCAGCGGATCGAATGCTTCGACATCTCGCACACGATGGGCGAGCGGGCCGTCGCCTCCTGCGTCGTCTTCGACCGGCGCGCGATGCAAAGCGGCGAGTACCGCCGGTTCAACGTCACGCCGGCGCAGGGCGGCGACGACTACGCGGCGATGCGCGAGGCGCTATCCCGGCGCTGCGCGCGCATCGTTGCCGGCGAGTTTCCCGCGCCCGACCTCCTGGTGATCGACGGCGGGCGCGGGCAGGTGGCGATCGCGGCGCTGGTCCTGGCCGAGCACGGCCTGCAGGACGTCCGGCTGGTCGGGATCGCGAAGGGCCCGGAGCGCAAGCCCGGGGAGGAGGACATCGTCTTTCCGGAGCGCGAGACGGTGCTCAACCTCCCACCCGACCACCCGGGCCTCCACCTGCTGCAGCAGATTCGCGACGAGGCGCACCGGTTCGCGATCCAGGGGCACCGCGCCCGGCGGGCCAAGGCGCGCGTGACCTCGTCGCTGGAGGAGATTCCCGGCGTCGGCGCGCGCAAGCGGCAGGCGCTGCTCGCCCAGTTCGGCGGCCTCAAGGGTGTGCGCGCAGCCAGCGTCGACGACCTGGCGCGGGTACCGGGGGTGAGCCGCGCGCTCGCCGAGGCGATCTTCGCCGCGCTGCACTGACCCCGGCGCGGTGCCGGCGATGCGGCTACGGCCGCGGGCGGCGACGATCCTGCGCGCGAGGCGGCGGTCACGGTAGAATGGCTCGACACGAGTTGCTTCCCGTGCGCCTCTCCATGGTCCCCAACATCCCGACGGCACTCACTTGGCTGCGGATCCTCCTGATCCCGGTGTTCGTGGCCGTCTATTACCTGCCTGAGGCTTGGCTGTCGATGGTCGCCAAGAACTGGACGGCGATGACGGTGTTCTCGTTTGCTGCGATCACCGATTGGTTCGACGGCTATCTCGCCCGTCGCTGGGGCCAGACCAGCGCGTTCGGGGCGTTCCTCGATCCGGTCGCCGACAAGCTGATGGTCGCGGCAGCGCTTATCGTCCTCGTGTGGCTCGATCGGGCCGATTCGTGGCTTGCGATCATCATCATCGGCCGCGAGATCGCGATTTCCGCGCTGCGCGAGTGGATGGCCCAGCTCGGCGAGACCAAGAGCGTGGCCGTCGCCTTCATCGGCAAGGTGAAGACCGCCGCGCAGATGACCGCGATCATCGCGCTCCTCCTCTGGCAACCGGTGATTCCCGGTGTTTCGACGCGCTGGCTGGGCACCATCGCGCTGTGGATCGCGGCGCTGCTCACGCTGTGGTCGATGTTCCACTATCTCAAGCTCGCGGCGCCGCATTTCCGGCGCCACGCCGGCCGCTGACGGCACCGGACTCCTTGGCTCGGAAGGCCGATCTGCGCGGGGATGAGGTTGCGGGCGGCGGGGTGGCTGCGCCCTGGCGCGGCGAGCTCGCCGGCGGCGCGACCAGCGCGGCCGTCGGTGTCACGTTGGCCCTCTCGACGGGGCTCATTGCCTTTGCACCGCTTGGCCCGGCGTTCGCCTCGGTCGGTGTAGAGGCCGCGTTCGCTGCGGCGATCGTCGGCAACCTGGTCGCCACCGCCTTCGGCGGCTCGGTGCTGGGGGGCAGCGGTCCGCGCGCGTCGGGCGCCCTCATCACCGCTGGGCTGGTTGCGAGCCTCGCCGCCGATCCGGCGATCGCTCCCGCCGTCCACGGACCGTCCCGGCTGCTCGCGCTCACGGCGTGCAGCGTTGCGCTGTCGGGATTGCTCCAGCTGCTGTTCGGATTGCTTCGTCTCGGGCGGGTCGTCCGGTTCGTTCCCTATCCGGTCGTTGCCGGCTTCATGGGCGGGATCGCAGTCCTGATCGTCATCGCGCAGCTGCCGCACCTGGCGGGCGTGGCGCAGCCTGGCAAGCCGACGTTGGCTCAGTTTGCGCACTGGCAGCCTTGGACCGCTGCCCTCGGTCTGGGGGCCGCCGCGTTCATCGTGGCGATCGGGACGCGCACCCGGCCGGTGCCGGCGGTCGCCGTCGGCCTCGTCGCCGGAACGCTCGCCTACCACGGCGTGGCCGTATTGGTCCCGGGCGCTCTGCTCGGCCCGGTGCTGGGGCACTTCGATCCGTTGCTGCCGCTGCCCGCCATCGTCGGGGCGCTGGGGGAGCTGTGGACGAGCGGTGTCCTTGCGAGCCACGCCCGCGAGATTGCACTGACCGGGTTCGTGATCGCGGTGACCGGCAGCCTCGACTCGCTGCTGGCATCGGTAGCGATCGATGCCAAGACCGCCGGTCGGCACGACCCCGACCGCCAGCTCGTCGGTCAGGGCCTCGGCAACATCGCCTCGGCGCTCCTCGCCGGGATCCCGGTCGCGTACTCGTTCGCGCGCGTCTCTCCCGCGTTCGACGCCGGTGCGCGGGGTCGCGGCGCCGACCTGATCGCGTCGCTGCTGCTGCTGGCGGCGCTGTTCGCCGGGCACGCCGTCATCGCCGCGGTGCCGATCACGGTCGTCGCCGGTGTGATGCTGGTCGTCGCGCTTTCGCTCATCGACAACTGGACGCGGCAGCTCCTCGGACAGCTGCGGGAGGCGGGGGGCAACCGCGAGATCGCTTTCCCGCTGGCGACGGTCGTGGTGGTGACTTCGGTCACGATCTTCGTCAACTTCGTCGCGGCGATCGCCATCGGCGTGGTGCTCGCGATGGCGCTGTTCATCGCCACGATGCACCACTCGCTGGTTCGTTCGGTGCGCACCGGGGCGGAGATGGCGTCGCGTCGCGTCTACCCGCCGGCGCAGGCCGAGGCGCTGCGCCGGCTAGGCGGGCGCACCGTCGTGCTCGACCTCGACGGCGCGCTGTTCTTCGGCAGCGGCGATCGCCTGAGCGACGAGGTCGAGCGTCACGTCGCCTCGGTCGACGCGCTGATCCTGAACTTCGCGCGGGTCACGGCCATCGACGCGACGGCGGCGCAGATGCTCGCCGCGCTCGAACGCCGGCTCGATGCGCGCCAGGTCGTGCTGCTACTCGCGCATGTGCCGCAGGGCGGCAAGATCGCGCGCGTGCTGGGACACGCGGCACAATCCGGGCAACGGCTCGCCGGCCGTTGCTTCGACGATCTCGACCACGCACTCGAGGCGGCCGAGCTGCGACAGCTCGAGCGGGAAGGGCTGCCGGTGCCTGACGTCGAGGTGCCGATCGAGGGCTTTGCACTGTGCGCCAGCCTGACGGCCGCGGACGTCGCTCATGTCGCGGGTCGGCTGCAGCGCCTGGAACTCGCGCGCGGGACCCTCCTGATCCGCGAGGGCGACGTCGGCGACCGGATGTACCTCCTCGCTCGCGGGTCGGTCCGCATCTTCGCCGCCGACCGCCACGAGGCCGGGCGCGAGCACCGCATCGCCACGCTGACCGCTGGCACCGTGTTCGGCGAGCTCGCGCTCGTCGGCGACGGTCCGCGCACGGCCGACGCGATCGCCGACTCCGACGTCGTCGTCCTCGTGCTCACCCGTGCGGCGCTCGCGGAGATCGGCGCCGAGCGCCCGGCGCTGGCCGGCAGCCTCGTCGCCAACCTGGCCAAGATCCTGTCGGAGCGGCTGCGGACCACGACCTTCGCGCTGCGGGCGAGCTGACGGTGCCGCGCTGCGCCGCGCCGCGACGGGGACGGCGACGCCGCGGCCGCTGGCAATGGCGCAGCGACCGCGTGCTCGGGCAACGAA
>DATIUK010000035.1:0-3643 GCA_035466885.1 Casimicrobiaceae bacterium | reverse complement strand
GCCCTCGACCAGGTCGAGCTCGTTCTCGAGGCCCTTGCCGTCCTCGACGGTGATCACGCCTTCCTTGCCGACCTTTTCCATCGCTTCGGCGATCGTCTTGCCGATCGCTTCGTCGGCGTTGGCCGAGATCGCGCCGACCTGTGCAATCTCCTTGCCGGTGCTGCAGGGCTTGCTGATCTTCGTCAGCTCCTCGACGACGGCGATGACCGCCTTGTCGATGCCGCGCTTCAGGTCCATCGGGTTCATGCCCGCGGCGACGTACTTCATGCCTTCGGTCACGATCGACTGCGCCAGCACCGTGGCGGTCGTGGTGCCGTCACCGGCCACGTCCGAGGTCTTGGAGGCGACTTCCTTCACCATCTGCGCGCCCATGTTCTCGAACCGGTCCTTGAGTTCGATTTCCTTCGCCACCGAGACGCCGTCCTTGGTGATCGTCGGGGCGCCGAAGCTGCGCTCCAGCACGACGTTGCGGCCCTTGGGGCCGAGGGTCACCTTGACCGCGTTGGCCAGCACGTTCACGCCGGCCATCATTCGATTGCGTACGCCGTCGCCGAAGCGGACGTCTTTAGCTGCCATGTTCTGTCTCCTGAATGCTTGAGTGATTGGGTGGGGATCAGCCGACGATGCCGATGATGTCGTCTTCGCGCATGTGCAGGAGGTCCTGCCCGTCGAGCTTGAATTCCTGTCCCGAGTACTTGCCGAACAGCACCTTGTCGCCGACCTTGACGCCCATCGGGATCAGCTTGCCGTTGTCGTCGGTCTTGCCGGGCCCCACGTGGACGACTTCGCCTTGCGACGGCTTTTCGGCCGCGGTGTCGGGGATGACGATGCCGCCGGCGGACTTCTTTTCTTCGTCGAGACGCTTGACGATGACGCGATCGTGCAGGGGACGAATCTTCATGGTTAGCACTCACTCCTTGAGAAATTGTTTCAAATCAGTCGCTTGCGGCGAAGCCTGGCTACGACTCGGCCCGCCCGCCGGCTACGGTCGACTGCACGACCGCTTGCTGTTAGCACTCACCGGCTGCGAGTGCTAATTGTATGGGTAGTGGGCTTGCGAATCAACCCCCCCCGGGCACCCCCCGGGCGCCGTCGCGAGATCCTCGTTCCGGGGGAGCCGCGATCCCGGCCGAGGTTTATGATTCGTGGGCCGGGTCGTCGCGCCGGTTCGACAATGCCTTCCGCATCGGCCGCTGCCTTGATTCCGACACCGGGGTCGCCGCCACCGCCGCGCGATGCCGCGGGAGCGGTCGCTGCTTCGGCCTGCCCGGGCACCTGCGTTGCGACCCCCGGTACCGCCTGCCCTCGGGGCAGGTCGGTTCCTGCCCGCACCCACCACCTGCCCCCAACGGAGAGTTCATGATTGTCGAGAGTGCGAACGACCATCTTCGCGTGCTGCTGGACGACGTCGTCCTGCTCGCCCACCGAACGGACGAACCGGCGTTCTTCGCCGGCGTCGGCGAACCGGAGAGCAATCTCCACCGGGGCAACTTCAAGGTGCTCGACCGCAAGCTCGCCCGCTTCCCCCTCGAGTTGGTCGGGGTCGAGCAGAAGGCCGGGCTGACGGTGGCGACCCTCAAGCGCGCGCAGTCGGAGCGCGTCGAGGCGACGATCACCATCGGCCAGGATGGCGAGAACATCGGCGTCGAGCTCCACGGCGGCGAGCTCAACCGCTTCTGGATCCGCCTGCGCAGCGAAGTCGGCGAGCACCTGTGGGGCGGCGGCGAGCAGTTCTCGCACTTCAGTCTCGCCGGCCGGCGCTTCCCGATGTGGACGCAGGAGCCGGGCGTCGGCCGCGACCTGACGACCCGCATGGCGCTGATCGCCGAGAACGACGGCAAGGCGGGCGCGCACGAGGCGGCGACCTACTACCCGCAGCCGACGTTCATCTCGAGCCGCCACTACGCGCTGCACGTCGACTCGCCGGCATACGCGGTGCTCGACTTCACCTCGCCGATGTTCCACGAGATCGAGGTCTGGGACACTGACTTCCGCTTCGAGCTCTTCCGGGGAGCGAGCCTCGAGGATCTCGTCCGCCAGCTCGCCCGGCGCTTCGGCCACGGCGGCCAGATCCCCGAGTGGGTCTACAACGGCGCGATCCTCGGCTTGAAGCGCGGCACCGAGCGCAACTTCGAGATCCTGGAGCAGGCGCTCGCCGCAGGCGTGCACGTGTCGGGCATGTGGAGCGAGGACTGGTGCGGGCTGCGCCACACCTCGTTCGGCGCCCGCCTGTTCTGGGACTGGCAGTGGAGCGAGAAGCGCTATCCGCAGCTGCCCGAGAAGATCAGGGAACTGAAGGCGCGCGGCATCCGCTTCCTCGTCTACAACAATCCCAACCTGTGCTCGGACGGGCCGCTGTTCAAGGAGGCCGCCGAGAAGGGGCTGCTGACGAAGAATCCGGACGGCTCGCCGTGCACCATCGACTTCGGCGAGTTCGACTGCGGCTTCGTCGACTTCACCAGCGAAGAGGGCCGGCAGTGGTACAAGGACCGGATCATCAGGCAGAGCATGCTGGACCTGGGCGTGTCCGGCTGGATGGCCGACTTCGGCGAGTACGCGCCGACCGACATGCGGGTCGCCTCCGGCGAGGACGGCTGGAAGGTCCACAACCAGTGGCCGGCGCTCTGGGCGCGCGTCAACGCCGAGGCGATCGCCGAAGCGGGGCTGACCGACGAGATCCTGTTCTTCATGCGCGCGGGCTACACCGGATCCCAGCGGTACTGCAAGCTGATGTGGGCCGGCGACCAGCTGGTCGACTTCTCGCGCCACGACGGTCTCGAGACGGCGATCTGCGCCGCGCTGTCCTGCGGCATGGTCGGCAACACGGTGAGCCACAGCGACATCGGCGGCTACACGACGCTGTACGGCAACGTCCGGACCGAGGAAGTCTTCATGCGCTGGGCGGAGATGAACGCGTTCACGCCGGTGATGCGCACGCACGAGAGCAACCGACCGGACGAGTCGTTCCAGTTCTACCAGTCGGAGACGGCGCTCGCGCACTTGGCCAGGATGACGCGCATCTACCGGGCGCTCGTCCCTTACCTCAAGTCGCTGTCGGCGGAAGCGGTGGCGACGGGGCTCCCGATCCAGCGCCCGCTGGCGCTGCACTACGAGGCCGACCGCGCGACCTGGGCGATCCACGACCAGTACCTGTACGGCCGCGAACTGCTCGTGGCACCGGTGCACAAGTCGGGGGTCCGGCGCTGGCGCGCCTACCTGCCCAAGGGCGAAACGTGGATTCACCTGTGGAGCGGCACCGCCTACGAGGGCGGCCGGACCGTGGAGGTCGCGGCGCCCTTCGGGGAACTCCCGGTCTTCTACCGCAAAGGCAGCGCGCGGGAGAGCCTCTTCCTGTCGCTGCGCTCGTTGTGAGCCGCGGCTGCGATCGATGCCCGAAGCGGCGGCGGCGAGGCCCGTGGTCGCTTCGTTGACCGCGCGCAGTCCCGGCCGCCGACCATGGACTTCGTGACCCGCGAGATCGCCGCGCAGGCGGTCGGGCTGGTGGCGTTCGTCGTCTCGCTCATCGGCTACACGTCCACCGGCGACCGCCGGATGAAGGTCATGATGACCGCCGGTTTGGTCCTGCTGACCGTGCACTACCTCGTCTTCGGCGCCTGGCTCGCGGCACTGAGCCTCGCTCTCA
>DATIUK010000034.1:0-3695 GCA_035466885.1 Casimicrobiaceae bacterium | reverse complement strand
GAACACGGCGATCAGGCGCAGCTTCAGCACCTTGCGCAGGATCACCATCTCGGGCAGCGACAGCGCGATCACGCTCATCATGAACGCAAGCACGGTACCCAGCGCCGCGCCCTTGGCGAGCAGCGCTTCGACGATCGGGATGATGCCCGCGGCGTTGGCGTACATCGGCACGCCGATGAGCACGGCCGCGGGCACCGACCACCACGCCTCGCGGCCCATCAGACTCGCCATGAAGTCCTTGGGTACGTAGCCATGGATGGCGGCGCCGATGGCGATGCCGGCGACGACGTACGGCCAGACGCGGCCGACGATCTCGCGCACCGCCGCGAATCCCGCCTGCACGCGCTCGGCGAGTGTCGTCGCGTCCGCACCCATGGTTGCCTGGGCGCGCGGCATGTCGCGCACCCAATCCTCGAGCCAGGCTTCCATCTTCAGTCGGCCGATCACCCAGCCGGAGACGATCGCGACGGCAAGTCCGAGGCCGAGGTAGAGCGCGGCGATCTTCCAGCCGAACAGGCCCAGCAGCAACGCCAGCGCCACCTCGTTGACCATCGGCGCCGAGATCAGGAACGAGAACGTGATGCCCAGCGGCACGCCGGCCTGGACGAAACCCAGGAACAGCGGCACCGCCGAGCACGAGCAGAACGGCGTGACCACGCCGAGCAGGGCTGCCAGCACGTTGCCGACGCCCTCGCCGCGACCGGCGAGCAGCGCGCGGGTGCGCTCGGGCGTGAAGTACGAGTTGACCATGCCCATGACGAACACGACGCCCGCCAGCAGCAGCAGGACCTTTGGGGTGTCGTACAGGAAGAACTGGACCGCGTCCCTGAGGTGGCTCGCCGGCGCGAAAGGGAGCAGCGCGGCCAGCCTCGCGGCGATCGGGAGCAGCGCCATGTACGCGAGCAGCCACGCCGCGGCCGCGACCACGAGGAAGACCCGCGGGTGCCGCATGGGCAGCGCGAGCACGATGGCGCCTGTCATGCGGACCGCACCAGCGCTCGCCGCGGCCGTCCGGCAAAGGCCGCGAGCCGCCGCCGCGCGGAGCGCATCGTCTCTGCCGGCACCCCGCCACCGACCAGCGCGTCGAGCAGTGAGCGTCCCCAGCCCGGCAGGCGCGCGAGCCGGTAGTGCATCCAGGTGCCCTCGCGGCGCGAGGTGATCCAGCCGCCTTCGCGCAGCAGGGCGAGATGGCGGGACACGCTGGGCTGCAGTTCGTCCAGGGCGGCGACGAACTCGCAGACGCAGACCTCGCCCTCAACGGCGAGCAGCGCCAATATCGTGCGCCGCGTGGGGTCGCCCAGCAGGTCGACGTTGGGTTCCATGGACGTAATATAGCGCTTTCGTTATATAACGCGGCGTCGATTGATTTGACGCAGATCAGATAAGGCGCGAGAAAGCCGCGACCCGGGACTCCGGGGCTGGGATCGTGCGTCCCGGCAGCGTCCGGCAGAGCCAGCCGGTGCGTGGGCTGGCGTCCCCGCGGGTCAGCGCGAGCAGCAGCCGGGGGCGCAGCAGGCGGTGGGCTTCACGGCGCGGACGAAGGCGCTCGCGAACTTGCCGTCGACCTCGCTCGCCACCGACGCGAAATCGACCTTCTCGGCCGCGAGGAACTCGCGCGCATCGTCGGCGTCGTAGATCCGGGTGATCTCGATGCCGATGTCGACAAAGCCGGCTGCCGCGAGCTTGGCCGCGTACTCGTCGTCGCCGAGCGCTCCGGCGATGCAGCCGACCCAGAGCTCCATGCTGCGGCGGATCGCGGGTGGCACCTCGCCGCGGACGACGACGTCGGAAACGGCGAAGCGGCCGCCCGGCTTCAGCACCCGGAACGCCTCCCGCAGCACGCGGTCCTTGTCGCCCGAGAGATTGATCACGCAGTTGGAGATGATGACGTCGACCGAGTTGTCCGGCAGCGGGATCTGCTCGATCTCGCCCTTCAGGAACTCGACGTTGGCAAGCCCGCTGCGGCGCTTGTTCTCCTCGGCGAGGGCCAGCATCTCGTCGGTCATGTCGAGGCCGTACGCCTTGCCGGTCGGGCCCACCCGTCGCGCCGACAGCAGCACGTCGAGGCCGCCGCCGGAACCCAGGTCGAGGACCGTCTCGCCGGGGCTGAGCTCAGCCAGCGCGGTCGGGTTGCCGCAGCCCAGCGACGCCTCGAGCGCCGCCGCTGGCACGTCGCCCACCTGGTCCGCGGCGTAGAGGTTGGAGGTGATCGGGTCGCAGCAATCCATGGCCTTGCCGCCGCCGCAACAGCCAGGACCTCCGGATTTCACGCGCAGCGCGGCCTCGCCGTACTTTTCGCGAACGATGGCCTTGAGGTCAGAGGGGGTGGTCATCGGGGATCCTTGGGGTCAGCAGTTGCACACGACTTGCTTCGGCTCGACGGCCCGGCTGCGGGTGCAGCACTCGGCGTAGAGAAAAGCCAGCAGCGCCTGCAGCGCCTCGGCGTTGGCGGCATAGCGGAGGAAGGTGCCTTCGCGGCGGACCGTGACCAAGCCCTCGTGACGCAGCTTTTCCAGGTGGTGCGAGAGCGTCGAACCCGCGATGCCCAGTTCGGCACCGATGTCGCCGGCGACGAGGCCGTCCGGATGGGCGGCCAGCAGCAGGCGGACGATCCGCAGCCGCGGCTCGGTGCCGAGCGCCGACAGCATGTCGGCGAACCGTGCCAGTTCGCCGCTTGCGCCGTCCGCGACGATGCCCTCAACTCTCCTCCGCTCTCTCATATTTCAATAATGCCCGAATTATCGAATACGTCAAAGTGCCGGAGTGGATCCGAATTGTTTGCATCGATTGACCGGCACCGGCAGCCAGCGGTCGAGCGCGATGCCGGCGGCAATGCAGCCGAACACCCGCCAGGTGAGGTTGCGCTCGAAGCCGTCGATGCCCTCGGTCTTCGCCGCGGTCAGCCGGGTTCGGATGGCGCCGTGCCGCCGACCGCGTCAAGGCGAGCGATCGCCAACGGATTGACCCGGGTCGTCAGCGACGCGCGATCTTTCGCGGCATGCGACCGATAGCTTCGACGGGCACCGGCTGCACCTTCGGCAGTTTCACACCGGCACCTGGCGCGCACGCCGGGTCGCAGGTCGTGCTCTGGGCACAGCAGTTGGCCAACAGGTACGCGACGAGCGCGTTCATCGTTTCGATGTTCGCCCGGTAGCGCAGGAAACGTCCTTCCGCCCGGCCCACGACGAGATCGGCGTGGGCGAGCGCCTTGAGGTGGAACGACAGCGTCGCGGCGGGCAAGCCGACGCGTTGGGCGATGTCCCCCGCAGTCAGTCCGTCCGGGCTGTGCTCGACCAAGAGCCGGAAGACGCCAAGGCGGCTCTCCTGCGCGAGTGCGGCGAGCACCGCAAGCATGTGGGAGGTCTGCGGACTCTTCATGAGGGGGCAGGGCGCTTGCAGTCCGAGCGGACGTCGCGACGCTCCGATGCCACGAAGCGCCGCGTCAGGTCGGCCAGAGTTCGATAATAATCCGTTTGCGCCGAGCTCTCCATCGCCGTCGTGAACGGTTCGATCCACGCGCCGAGGTGAGCGGCAAGGAAGCGCCCGCGCAGCTTCAGCGTCACGGCCAGGCCGTCGAGGTCGGATTCGCGCTGTGCCATGTTCTCCCGGTGGATGAGGAGGTAGAGGAATTCCAGCTCGGCGGCGATGTGATCGGGCAGCTCGCGAAAGTCCTCGCTCAAGTCGAAGCCGCCCTC
>DATIUK010000033.1:0-5801 GCA_035466885.1 Casimicrobiaceae bacterium | reverse complement strand
TTCCGGTCCGATCGCGGCGGCGCTCCTTCCTGCGACAGTTCGCCGCAACCCGACCCCGCTTCCCTTGCGCAGGATCAACTTCGCCGGCGACGCGCGGCAAACCCCTTGCCTTTTTTTACGTATTCGATTATGAATACGTTTACGCATACATTGTTTTGTCGCCCCCGGTGCGCCGGCCCAGCGCGCGACCCCGCCGGCGACCCCTGAGGAGCCCTGACTTGCAGCGAATCGTCTTCCTCGATTGCGCCGGAATCGCCCCCCGGATCCAGCTGCGCCGGCGTGCCTGCGATCGCCGCCGCACCAAGGCGACCGGCCTGCAGGCGGCAACAGGCACCGTCCCAACCCTCGACCGACCCCGCTCGCCCATCTGACATGCCACGCACCGAAGGAAACTCCACCATGACCGTCACTCCGAAGGAGATGGCCCACGCGGTCCGCTTCCTCGCCATGGACGCCATCACGCGCGCCGGCGACGGCCACCCCGGAACGCCGTTGGGGGCCGCCGACATCTGCACGGCGCTGTTCAACCGCCACCTGAAGTTCGACCCGTCGTTCCCGCAGTGGCCGGACCGCGACCGCTTCGTCCAGTCCAACGGGCACGGCTCGACGCTGATCTACGCGCTGCTGCACCTCGCCGGCTACGGGGCGTTCCCGATCGAGCAGGTCCGCGCCTTCCGCGAGCTGGGCTCGAACACTCCGGGGCACCCCGAGTTCGAACCGGCGCACGGCGTCGAGGTGACCACCGGCCCGCTCGGACAGGGGATCGCCAACGCCGCCGGGATGGCGGTCGCCGAGGCGATGCTCAACGCCGAGTTCGGCGACGACGTCGTCGACCACTACACCTACGCGCTGGTCGGCGACGGCTGCCTGATGGAGGGGATCGGCCACGAGATCGTCTCCCTCGCCGGGCACTTGCGGCTCGGCAAGCTGATCTTCCTCTACGACTCCAACCGGATGACCGACGACGGCGCGACGACCCAGGCGATCAGCGAGGACTACATGGTGCGCTTCGCCTGCGCCGGCTGGCACGTGCTCGAGTGCGACGGACACGACCAGGACGCAATCGACGCCGCGATCCTGCTCGCGAAGAAGGACCCCCGCCCATCGATGATCAAGTGCAACACGACCATCGGCTTCGGCGTGCCGCGGATCCAGAACCAGCGCGTCGCGCACGGCGGCAAGCTCTTCGAGGACGACTGCAAGGCGGCCCGCGAGTACCTCGGATGGCCGCACGACGCCTTCGTCGTCCCGCAGCAGCTTCTCGCCGAGTGGCGCAAGGCAGGCGTACGCGGCGGCGCGCTGCGCCGCGCGTGGGAGGAGCGGTTCGCGAAGCTCGATCCGGCGCAACGCGGGAAGTTCGAGCGGCTGATGCGCGGCGAGCTGCCGGAGGGTTGGGACCGCGGGCTGCAGGACTACAAGCGCGAAGCCGCGGCGACGGCCCCGCTGCAACCCACCGTGCGCTCGTCGGGCGAGATCACGCGGGTGCTGTCGCACGCGATTCCCGAGCTCGTCGGCGGCGCGCCGGACCTCGAGGCGGCGACCCAGCACAAGCGCGACATGGCGCCGTTCACCGCCGACGACCGCAGCGGCCGCTACCTGCACTACGGGGTGCGCGAGCACGCGATGGGCGCGATGATGAACGGGATGTCCGCGCACCGGGGCGTGGTTCCCTACGGCGCGACGTTCCTGGTCTTCTCGGACTACATGCGGCACTCGATCCGGCTGTCGGCGATGATGTCGCTGCCGGTCGTCTGGGTGTTCAGCCACGACTCGATCGGGATCGGCAAGAACGGGCCGACGCACCAGCCGGTCGAGTACCTCGCGTCGCTGCGGGCAATGCCCAACCTCGACGTGATGCGTCCGGCCGACGCCGTCGAGGCCGCCGAGTGCTGGCAGCTGGCCGTCGCCAACCGGCGTTCGCCGACCGCGATCGTCAACTCGCGCCAGGCCCTGCCGGCGGTCCGCACCAGGCACGTCGACGAGAATCTCTGCGCGCGCGGCGCCTATGTGCTGGCCGACGCCGAGGGCGGTGCGCGCCGGGCGACGGTGTTCGCCAGCGGCTCGGAAGTCGCGATCGCGCTCGCCGCGCGCGCCGCGCTGCAGGCGCAAGGCGTACCGACGGCGGTGATTTCGGTGCCGTGCTGGGAGCGCTTCGAGCAGCAGGACGACGCCTACCGTGCGATGGTCATCGGCCGCGGAACCGCGCGGGTGGCGGTCGAGGCCGCCGTGAAGCTGGGCTGGGAGCGCTTCATCGGCGAGGACGGCGCCTTCGTCGGCATGAGCACGTTCGGCGCCTCCGGTCCGGAAGCCGAGCTCTTTCGCCACTTCGGGATCACGCCGGAAGCGGTGGTCGCCGCGGTGCTGCAGCAGTTCGCAGCCACCGGGTCAAACGCCTAGCAGACTCCGCCGCTTGGGATCGACCAGGTCGTTTGCGGGACGATCGCTTCCGGCAGGGTCTGCTGCAGCGGCACTGCTTCCAGGATCGACACCGAGAGAATCGGCTGCAGCGTGGGGAGCGAGGCGAGGAGTCGAGACCCTCGCTTTCTCCGGCTCGGCACGGGTCACTCGACCGGACAGCAGTGCAGCATACACAACGACGCGCTTCAGGAGCAGGTGACATGGCAGGCAACTCAGTCTCAGTCGAACAGAAGTACGCGGAACTGGCCCCCCACTTCGACAAGTGGGAGAAGATCAAGGACATGGTCGATCAGAACATCGATCTCATGGTCAACTTCAGCCAGAGCGGCCACCCGGGCGGTTCGCGCTCCAAGGTGCAGGCGTTCATCGCCCTGCTGCTTTGCGGCGGCTTCCGCTGGGATATCCGTCATCCCGAGAAGGCTTTTGGCGACCGCTTCATCCTCTCCGCCGGCCACTCGATTCCGCTGGTGTATGCGACGTTCGCCATTCTCGATGAAGCCTTCCGCATCAAGTACGCGCAGACCGGGGACGCCCGGTACAAGCTCGATCCGCGCTTTGCCGTGTGGCAGGAAGACCTCGCCCGCTTCCGTCGCCACGGCGGCCTCTCCGGTCACGCCGAGATGGAAGGCAAGTCGCTCTTCCTCAAGTGGAACACCGGCCCGTCCGGTCACGGCTTGCCGGCTGCCGCCGGTCAGGCGCTGGCGTTGAAGCGCGCCGGGGCGAACGAAGTCAAGGTCGTCGCCCTCGAAGGCGAAGGCGGCCTCACGCCCGGTGCCAGCCACGAGGCCAAGAACTCCGCCTGGGGCCTGGGCCTGAACAACCTGTTCTTTCTGGTTGACTGGAACGACTTCGGCATTGATGACCGCCCCACCAGCGCCGTTGTTCACGGCGGTCCCGAAGACTGGTTCAAGCCCTACGGCTGGAACGTGTTCAAGGCCAACGACGGCACCCACTGGGGCGACCTGTCGAAGGGCCTCCTCGACCTGTTCGCCGCGCAGGAGACCTCGAACGCGCCGGGTATGCTCTACTTCAAGACCCGCAAGGGCCGCGGCTATGGCGTGTTCGACAACAAGTCGCACGGCGCGCCGCACAAGATGAACAGCGACGTCTTCTGGAAAACCAAGGAGGCGTTCGTCGAGAAGCACGGCGTCGAATTCCAGAACTACGGCCAGCCGGCACCGGCTTCGGTTGCCGATCAGGATGCGCAAGCCCTGCAGAACCTGAAGGCCGTGACCGACGTTCTGGCCAGGGACCAGGCGCTCGTCGACTACATCACCGGCACGCTGCTGGCGCTGGCCGATGCGGTTCCGCTCAAGCCCGCCAGGCCGCTCTTCGACCTGTCGAAGAACCCGATGAAGGATGCCGACCTGTTCGACGCGAGCACGTATCCGGCCGAACTCTTCGTTGCGCCGGGCACGGTGCAGTCGAACCGCGCCGCTTTCGGCAAGTGGGGCAGCTACATCAACTCCGTGTGCAAGGAGAGGTACGGCCGCCCGATGTTCCTGGCCTGTGCTGCCGACCTCGCCGAGTCGACCAACGTCGCCGATTTCGGCAAGGACTTCGGCGACAAGAAGAACTTCGGCTGGTACGAGCGCGACAGGAACCTCGAAGGCGCGATCATCCCGCAGGAAATCACCGAGTTTGCCAACTCCGCCATCATGGCCGCGCTGACGACGACCAACCTGTCGTCGGACCCGTTCAACGAATTCAACGGCTTCTGCGGCGTGTGCTCGACCTACGCTTCGTTCAGCTACTTGAAGTACGGTGAAATGCGCATCCTGAGCCAGATGGCCCAGAGCTGCGAAATCAAGTACGGCAAGGTGCTGTGGGTTGCCGGTCACTCAGGCATCGAAACGGCGGAAGATGCGCGCACGCACTACGGCGTGTTCGCGCCGGCCGTCACTCAGCTCTTCCCGGATGGCAAGGTCGTCAACCTGTACCCGAGCGACTTCAACGAAGTGCCGGTCATGCTCGCTGCCGCCATGAAGACGGATCAGCCGATCATCGCGCTGCACCTGACCCGCCCGCCGGTCGCCGTGCCGGATCGCAAGGCGCTGGGCATTGACAGCTACACGGCTGCGGCCAAGGGCGCCTACCTGATCCGCGACTTCGACGGCGGCAGGCCGAAGCAGGGCACGATCATCGTTCAGGGCACGATCTCGACGTCGAACGTCATCAAGGCGCTGCCGGAAATCAACAAGCGTGGCCTCAACGTCAAGATCGTTGCCGGCGTCAGCCCGGAACTGTTCCGTCTGCAGGATCAGGCCTACCAGGATCGCATCCTGCCGATGGCCGACTTCATCGACTCGACCGTGATCACCAACATGTCGCGGCGCGCCATGTACGACTGGCTGGGCTCGGCGATCTCCAAGCAATACGCCATGACCGCCGACTTCGACAACCGGTGGCGCTCCGGTGGCCGCCTCGAAGAAATCACCGAGGAAGCCCACCTGTCCACCGAGTGGATTCTCAAGGGTATCGAGCGTTTCGTGAGCGGCCGCAACAAACTCGCTCTGGCTTGATTGCCCGGCGAGCGGTCGCGGAAGACGCCGCGCGGCCGGCTCGGCGTCGGCGCGAACGCCCGCGACGCCGTCTTCGCGCGGCGTCGCGTCGTCGGCGCCCCGGTCAGCCGTCGTACTTGAACGACAGCGACACGCGGGCGCGATAGGCGACGACCTTGCCGTCCTCGATCTTCATGTCGAGCTTGCTGACCTCGGCGATGCGCAGGTCGCGCAGCGACTTCGCGGCGGCCTCGATCGCGTTCTTCGCCGCATCCTCCCAGGAATTCGCGCTGGTACCGATGACTTCGGTGACGCGATAAATGCCGGTGTCCTTGGATTTCTTGCCCTTGGCCATGGTTGCCGTTCCTTTCGGTTGCCGGGCGCGCACCCCGTGCGCGACGCCCGATGCGGCCATCATAGGCGCGTGTCAAGGCAATCGCCACGTTGCGCTGCAACAACCGCCGCCGTCGCGACTCGCCCTGGGGTCCCAGGCGGGCGATGCGCCCGCGGCCGCTGCTTGACGCCGCGACCGTTCCGGGCGTAAATCGACTGCTGCGGCCGGCGTTCCTGTCGTCGACGGACTTGCCGTGGAAACGACCGCCTTCCACCTCCACCTCAGGGAGCACCCCCAATGAACCTATTCTGCGCGCTGGTCGTCGGCTGCCTCGCACTTGCCGGCTGCAGCAACCTGACGACCCACTCGAGTGTCGTCACCGAGCAGAGATGCAACAACCCGAATCAGTGCGACGTCGCGATCCGGAATCCGTCGTGCTCGGTCTTCGGCGTATGCACGGCGGAAGTCGATTTCGAGCGCGTCGTGTTCGAGCGCGGGAAGAACAATTTCAGGGTCACCTGGAAGCTGCCCCCGGGCTACGGCTTCTG
>DATIUK010000032.1:0-11992 GCA_035466885.1 Casimicrobiaceae bacterium | reverse complement strand
GCGCAGCGCGAAGGCCATTCGCACGACGCTGGTCCCGACCCGTCGCTGACCGCGGCCGACCCGGTCGACGTGCTGCGCCGGCAGTGCACGGTGCACGTCACCGGTCACCCGCCGCAGGATCCGGGCGAGGAGTTGCTTCGTGTCGGCCAGTGGTGCCGAGACCACGGGCTCCATGCCGACAGCTACGGCCGGGGCGAGCTCGTCGCCGGCTTCGAGGCGCGGGTGGCAGCGCTGCTCGGCAAGCCGGCGGCGGCCTTCATGCCCAGCGGCACGATGGCGCAGCAGATCGCGCTGCGCATCGCCGTCGAGCGCGCCGGCATCAACCACGTCGCGATGCACCCGACGTCGCACCTGGAGCTGCACGAGGAGCGCGCGTACGCGCATCTGCACGGTCTGCGGGTCACGCTGCTCGGACCCCGCCAGCGGCCGGTCGCCGCAGCCGACCTGGCTGCGTGTCCTGAGCGGCTCGCCGCGCTGCTGATCGAGCTTCCGGCCCGCGAGATCGGCGGCCGGCTGCCGGCGTGGGACGACCTCGTCGCGCTGGCGACGCTCGCCCGCTCGCGCGGCATTCACCTGCAGATGGACGGCGCCCGGCTGTGGGAGGCGCGCGAAGCGTACGCGCCGCGAACCCACGCCGACATCGCCGCGCTGTTCGACTCCGTCTACGTGTCGTTCTACAAGGGGATCGGCGCGCTCGCCGGTGCGATGCTGCTCGGCAGCGAGGACTTCATCGCCGAGGCCCGGGTCTGGCGCCGCCGCCACGGCGGCACGCTGGTGCAGCTGCACCCGTTCGTCGCGTCGGCCGCGATGCGCTTCGACGCGCACCTCGCCCGCGTGCCGGCGTGGCGGGCGCGGGCGTTGTGCTTCGCCGCCGCGCTGGGCGCGATCGATGGCTTCGTCGTCGTTCCCTCGCCGCCCGAGGTGAACCTGTTCCATGTCCACCTGCCGGTCCCGGTGGGCTCGCTCACCGCCGCCCGCGACCGCATCGCCAGCGAAGACCGCGCCTGGCTGGCGCAGAACATCGGACCGACCGACCTTCCCGGCTGGTCGAAGCTCGAGCTCTACGTCGGCGAGAACCTGATGCGCCACGACGATGCCCGCCTGGTGCCGCTCTTCCGCAAGCTGCTCGCGCTGGCGCGGGCGCATCGATCGTGAACGGGAAGGTCCGCCCGGCAAAGGACGGGGGCCCGGCCGCCGCCGAGACGCGCCGCGTCCGCCTCGCCCTCGTCGTCCAGTACGCGGTCTCGGCCCGCACGCTGCCGCCGCGCGCTGCCCTGCGGCGCTGGGCGCGCGCCGCGCTCGACGGCGCCGCCGCCGTCACCATCCGCTTCGTCGGCGCGCGGGAGGGGCAACGCCTGAACGCCCAGTTCCGCGGCCGGGACCATGCGACCAACGTGCTGACCTTCGTGTACGATGGCGGACTTCCGCTCGCCGGCGACCTCGTGCTGTGCGCGCCGGTGCTGCGCCGCGAGGCGCGCGAGCAGGAGAAGGAACTCGCCGACCACATCGCCCACCTCGTCGTGCACGGCATGCTGCACCTGCAGGGATTCGACCACGCGACCTCCCGCACCGCAGGTGTGATGGAGCGCCGGGAAACGGCGATCCTCGCGGGGCTCGGCATCCCGGACCCCTACGCGATCCCCCGCGCCCTCTGCGGTGCGTCGCCGGCGACCGCGGCGCTTCCGGGCGGCGGGACGGCGACGCCCCGCGCGCCGCGAAGCCGCCGCAGCGCCTGAACCCACCCGCCACACGCCCGTCTTCCTTCCGCCTCCCCTGCCACGTGTCGAACCTCGACGACAAGCAAGACAAGCCCACGCTGCTCGAGCGGCTCTCCGCCTTCCTCACCCGCGAGCCCGAAGACCGCGAGGAACTGCTCGCGCTGCTCCACGGTGCGTTCGAGCGCAAGCTGCTCGACGCCGACGCGCTGTCGATGATCGAAGGCGTGCTGCAGGTGTCCGAGATGACGGTGCGCGACATCATGATTCCCCGCGCGCAAATGGATGTCGTCTCCCTCGACGACGAGCCGGCGGCGTTCATCCCGCTGGTGCTCGAGACGCGGCACTCGCGCTTCCCGGTCACCGGCGAGAACAAGGACGACATCGTCGGCATCCTGCTTGCCAAGGAACTCCTCAACTACTACGCGAATCCCGAGGCGTTCAACCTGCGCGACACGCTGCGCCCGGCGGTTTTCGTCCCCGAGTCCAAGCGCCTGAACGTGCTGCTGCGCGAATTCCGCTCCAACCGCAACCACATCGCGATCGTCGTCGACGAGTACGGCGGGGTCTCGGGACTGGTGACCATCGAGGACGTGCTGGAGCAGATCGTCGGCGAGATCGACGACGAGTACGACTTCGACGACAGCGACGAGAACATCATCGCCGAGACCGGCGGCCGGCACCGGGTCAAGGCGCGCACCGAGATCGCCGACTTCAACGCCCACTTCGGCAGCGACTTCGCCGACGACGAGTTCGACACCGTGGGCGGCCTCGTGCTGCAGGCGTTCGGACGCCTGCCCAAGCGCGGCGAGACCGCGGTCATCGGCGACCTGCGCTTTCGCGTCGTCCGCGCCGACAGCCGGCGGCTGCACACGCTGGAGGTCGAGCCGATGACGGCGCCCGGCGAGGGCGACACGACCGGCGCCGCGTGACCCGCGCGCTGCGGCACCGATGCCCCCGGGCCGCCGCGGCCGAGCGGCCGCCGGGACGCGCCGCGCTGCCGCCGGTGCGATGAGCATCGCCTTCGCCTTCCTGCTCGGCGCCGCCACGGTGCTCGGCTTCGCGCCGTTCGAGCTGCCGGGCCTGCCGCTGCTGGCACTCGCGCTGCTGCTCCTCCTCTGGCAGGACGCGACGCCGCGCCGCGCCGCGCAGCTGGGATTCGCCTTCGGGCTGGGTCTGTTCGGCGCCGGCGTGTCGTGGGTCTACATCGCGCTCAACACCTTCGGCGGCATGCCCATGCCGCTGGCCGCGCTGGCGACCGCGGGGTTCTGCGCGTACCTCGCGCTGTACCCGGCGGCGGCGGGCCTGCTCGCGACGCGCTTCACAGCCCCGGGTTCGTGGTCGCGCGCGGTCGCCGCGGCCGGCGCCTGGACGCTCGCCGAGTGGGCGCGCAGCTTCGTGTTCACCGGCTTCCCCTGGCTGTCGCTGGGCTACGCGCAGATCGTGCGCGAGGGCGCGACGCCGCTTGCCGGGTTCGCGAGCACTGGCGGTCTGTTCGCGGTCACGCTCGCCGGGGCGCTCGTCTCGGCCGCCGTCGCCGTCGCCGTTCCCGCCATCGCCGCGGGTGCGTGGCGGCGCGTCGGCAGCGCCGCGGCGATCGCGGTGCTGGTTCCCCTCGCCGGTGCGCTCGTCGACCGCCTCGAGTGGACGCAGGCGGCTGAGCCGGTCACCGTCTCGCTGGTGCAGGGCAACGTCACGCAGGACCTCAAATTCGACCCGCGGTTTCGCCAGGACACCTTCGATCTCTATTCCGAGCTCGTCACCGTCAGCCGCGGCCGGCTGGTCGTGCTGCCGGAGAGCGCGTTCCCGGTGTTCTCCGACGAGGTGCCCGACAGGGTGCTGCTGCACCTCTCGCGCACTGCCGGCGCGCGCAACGGCGACGTGCTGGTGGGCCTGTTCACTGCCGAACCACCGCTTCCCGGCGGCGGCTTGCGCTACTACAACACCGCGCTGTCGCTGGGCGCATCCGACCTGCAGCACTACCGCAAGCGGCACCTCGTCCCGTTCGGCGAGACGATTCCCTTCGACGCGGTGCTGGGCTGGTTCATCCGCAACGTGCTGTCGATCCCGCTCGCCAACCAGACCGCGGGTGCCGCCCTGCAGCCCCCGCTGCGGATCGCCGGCCAGTCGGTGGCGGTCAACATCTGCTACGAGGACGCGTTCGGCGAGGACATCCGCGCCCAGGCCGCGGCCGCGACGCTGCTGGTCAACATGACCAACGACGCCTGGTACGGTCGCTCGCTCGCCGCCCTGCAGCACAACCAGATCGCCGCGATGCGGGCGAAGGAGACCGGCCGGACACTGCTGCGCGCGACCAACACCGGCATCACGTCGGTGCTCGACCACACTGGCCGCGAGCTCGCCCGCCTGCCCTGGTTCGAAAGCGGCATCCTCGAGACCGAGGTCACCGGGCGCACCGGCGTCACGCCCTATGTACGCGTCGGGGACGCCGCGGCGGCGCTCGTCGCGGCCCTGCTCGTCGCCGCCGCCGCGCTCGTCGGTCGGCGCGCCGCGCGCCACGCGGGTCGCCGTTAGGAATGGTCGCGCAGGCGAGCAGCGCGATCCTGCCGGCCGCCGATACCGGCCCGGCCCCGGGCGGCGGCGGCGGGGAGTCCGGGCGCTTGCGGTAAACTTCCCGCTTTCCGCCGCGGCCGCCGCGACCGGTGACGCCGCCACCTCCGCTCCCGATGGACACCTTTCAACAGATCATCCTCAAGCTGCAGGACTACTGGGACCGCCAGGGCTGCGCGCTGCTGCAGCCCTACGACATGGAGGTCGGCGCCGGCACCTCGCACACCGCGACGTTCCTGCGCGCGCTGGGTCCCGAGCCGTGGCGCGCCGCCTACGTACAGCCGTCGCGCCGCCCGAAGGACGGCCGCTACGGCGAGAACCCCAACCGGATGCAGCACTACTACCAATACCAGGTCGTGCTGAAGCCTTCCCCGCCCGACATCCTCGACCTCTACCTCGGATCGCTGAAGGCGCTGGGCTTCGACCTCACCCGCAACGACGTGCGCTTCGTCGAGGACGACTGGGAGAACCCGACGCTGGGCGCCTGGGGCCTAGGCTGGGAAGTGTGGCTCAATGGCATGGAGGTCACGCAGTTCACGTACTTCCAGCAGGTCGGCGGCCTCGACTGCGCGCCGATCACCGGCGAGATCACCTACGGCCTCGAACGCCTGGCGATGTACCTGCAAGGCAAGGAGAACGTCTTCGACCTGGTCTGGACCGAGTGGCAGGA
This sequence comes from Casimicrobiaceae bacterium, assembly GCA_035466885.1. Taxonomy (GTDB): domain Bacteria; phylum Pseudomonadota; class Gammaproteobacteria; order Burkholderiales; family Casimicrobiaceae; genus CAIWHR01. The sequence continues at coordinate 7,036 of DATIUK010000032.1, read as the reverse complement.
ACAGGGCATCACGCGCCGGCTCACCTACGGCGACGTCTACCACCAGAACGAGGTCGAGCAGTCGACCTACAATTTCGAGCACTCCAACGCACCGAAGCTGTTCGAGCTGTTCGGCTTCTTCGAGGGCGAGGCGAAGCGGCTGCTCGAAGCGAAGCTGGCGCTTCCCGGCTACGAGATGATCCTCAAGGCCGCCCACACGTTCAACCTGCTCGACGCCCGTGGCGCCATTTCGGTCACCGAGCGCGCCGCCTACATCGGGCGCATCCGCACGCTGTCGCGGCTGGTCGCCCAGGCGTACTACGATTCGCGCGAGGCGCTTGGCTTCCCGATGCTGCACGCGCCCGCGGCGAGAGCCGCCTGATCATGAACGCGACCCGCCACCCCGAGCGCGAACACGACAGCGCGCAGCGCGCAGCGGCGCCATCGACGGCCGCCACCCTCACCGTCGAACTGCTCACCGAGGAACTGCCGCCGAAGGCGTTGAAGCGCCTGGGCGAGGCCTTCGCTGCCGCCGTCGCCGCGGGCCTCGTCGCACGCGGTTTCGTCGACGCCGATCCTCCGCTGACCTCGTTCGCAACGCCGCGCCGGCTCGCCGTCTGTCTGCCGCAGGTCCTCGCGCGTTCGCCGGACAAGGCGCAGCGCGTGAAACTGCTGCCCGCGAGCGTCGGCTTCGACGCCGCCGGCGCGCCGACGCCGGCGCTGCTGAAAAAGCTCGCCACGCTCGGCCTCGACGCGGCGGCAATCCCCGCGCTGGAACGCGCGGCGGAGGGCAAGGCCGAGACGCTGTTCGTGAACCGGACGCTGCCCGGGGAACCGCTCGCCACGGGGCTCGACGCTATTGTCGGCGAGGCGATCGCCGCGCTGCCGATCCCCAAGGTGATGACCTACCAGCGCGCCAACGGCACGACCGTGAGGTTCGTCCGTCCGGCGCACCGGCTGCTCGCGCTGCACGGCGCCGACATCGTGCCGATCACGGCCCTTGGCCTTGCCGCCGACCGGCTGACCGACGGCCACCGCTTCCTCGGCCGCAGCGCCATCGCGGTCGCCACCGCCGGCGCCTACGACGAGACGCTGCGAGCCGAAGGCAAGGTCATCGCCGGCTTCGCCGAGCGCCGCGCGGCCATCGTCGCCGGCCTCGAGCGCGAAGCGGGCAGCGCCCGGGTGATCATGCCCGACGCGCTGCTGGACGAGGTCACCGCGCTGGTCGAGTGGCCGGCCGTCTACGCCGGCAGCTTCGATCCCGCCTTCCTGCAGGTGCCGCAGGAGTGCCTGATCCTCACCATGCAGCAGAACCAGAAGTACTTCGCGCTGGCGAGCGCCGACGGCAAGCTGCAGAACCGCTTCCTGGTGGTGAGCAACCTCGCCACCGCCGACCCCGCCGCGATCATCGGCGGCAACGAGCGGGTGCTGCGCGCCCGGCTCGCCGACGCCAAATTCTTCTTCGACCAGGATCGCCGGGTGCGGCTCGAAGCGCGCGTCGATCAGCTCGCCTCCGTCGTCTACCACAACCGGATCGGGACCCAGCGGCAGCGGATCGACCGCATCCGCGCGCTCGCCGGCCGGATCGCGGCAATGAGCGGCGCCGACGCGGCGGCGACCGACCGCGCGGCGCTGCTCGCCAAGGCCGATCTGGTCACCGACATGGTCGGCGAGTTCCCGGAGCTGCAGGGATTGATGGGCCGCTATTACGCCGGACACGACGGCGAGTCGCCCGCGGTGGCCGCCGCGATCGAGCAGCATTACTGGCCCCGCTTCGCCGGCGACGCGCTGCCGACCGGTCCGGTCGCGCAGGCCGTCTCGCTCGCCGACAAGCTGGAGGCGCTGGCCGGGATGTTCGGCATCGGCAACGAGCCGACCGGCGAGAAGGACCCGTTCGGCCTGCGGCGGGCCGCGCTCGGCGTGTTGCGGATCGTGATCGAGGGGCGGCTGCCGCTGGCCTTGCCGGACCTCGTCGCGGCGGCGTTCGCCGTCTTCGGCGACGTGCCCGCGGTCAAGCCCGCGCCCGACGCCCTCGCAGCCTTCATCTACGACCGCCTGCGCGGCGCGATGCGCGAGCACGGATTCACCGCCAACCAGATCGCCGCCGTCGTCGACGGCGAACCGGCGCAGCTGCGCCAGGTGCCGGTCCGGCTCGAGGCCGTCCGCGCCTTCGAGCAGCTGCCCGAGGCGGCGGCGCTGGCCGCCGCCAACAAGCGGATCGTCAACATCCTGCGCAAGTCCGGCGGCGAGGCGGCGAGCGCCGTCGACGTCGCGCTGCTGACCGACGGCGCCGAGCACGAGCTGCACCTTGCCTTCCAGAAGCTCGGCCCGCAGGTCGATGCGCTGTGCGCGGCCGGCGACTACACCCCCGCCCTGCAGGCGCTCGCGACCGCGAAGCCCGTCGTCGACCGGTTCTTCGACGCGGTGATGGTGATGGCCGACGACCCCGCGGTCCGGGGAAACCGGCTGGCGCTCCTGTCCGGCGTCGCGCAGACGATGAACCGGGTCGCCGACATCTCCCGGCTCGCAACCTAGGGACTGTTAACGCTATGGTCCAGTTCGCGACCGACGGCATCACGACCCCGCGCACCCAGAAGCTGATCGTGCTCGACCGGGACGGCGTGATCAACCACGACAGCGTCCACTTCATCAAGTCGCCCGAGGAGTGGCGGCCGATTCCCGGCAGCCTCGAGGCCATCGCCCGCCTCACCCACGCCGGGTACCGAGTGGTCGTCGCGACCAACCAGTCGGGGATCGGGCGCGGCCTGTTCGACATGGCGACGCTGAACCGGATTCACGAAAAGATGCACAAGGCGCTCTCGCTCGCGGGCGGGCGCGTCGACGCGGTGTTCTTCTGCCCGCACACCGGCGACTCCGACTGCGAGTGCCGCAAGCCCAGGCCGGGCATGCTGCGCGAGATCGGCCAGCGCTTCTCGGTCGACCTGGCCGGCGTGCCCTGCATCGGCGACAGCCTGCGCGACCTGCAGGCGGCCGAAGCCGTCGGCGCGAAGCCGATGCTGGTGCTGACCGGCAAGGGCGAGAAGACGCTGCGCGAAGGCAATTTCCCGAAGAACACCGTGATCTTTCCCGACCTCGCCTTCGCGGCGTCGGCGCTGCTCGCGAGCGACTGAGTACCCCGTTTCGCAAATCCGCACCCATGAAATCGCGCCTTTCAGGCCATGGCGGCGTTGCAAATCCTCGCGATACCACGAGGTATCGCTGCGGTTTGCGCCTTGCCCTGACCGGAAACGCATCGACTTCATTTCGTGTGCGCACTTGCGAAACGGGGCACTGAGGCCCCGACGATGCAGGCGGCGCGTGCCATCGCCTTCCTCGTCTTCCAGCTGACCGTCACGCCGGTCTATGCGCTGGCGATGCTGCTGCTGTTCTGGATACCGCGGGTGCCCATGTACCGGATCGCGGCGTCCTGGTGCCGGGTCAACCTCATCGGCGCGCAATGGATCTGCGGCATCCGGCACGAGGCGATCGGCGTCGCGAACATCCCCGCGGGCCCCGGCGTCGGCGGCCACGTGGTGATGTCCAAGCACAGCTCGACCTGGGAGACGCTCGCGCTGACGCTCTACTTCCCTCCGCTCGCCTACGTCGCCAAGAAGGAGCTGCTGGCGCTGCCGTTCTTCGGCTGGGGCTTCGCGCTGGCCTCGCCGATCACCATCGATCGCAAGGCCGGCATCGACGCGATGCAGCAGATCGCCACGCAGGGGCGCGAGCGCTTCCGCCAGGGCTTCTGGATCGCAATCTACCCGGAGGGGACGCGCATTCGCGCCGGCACCCGCACCAAGTACAAGACCGGCGGCGCACGGCTCGCCATCGAGCTCGGCGTGCCGATCGTCCCGGTTGCGCACAATGCGGGTTGGCTGTGGCCGAAGGGCGTCTTCGGCAAACGTCCGGGCACGGTGACCATTTCGTTCGGCCCGCCGATCAGCCCCGCCGGCAAGGACGCGCAAGCGCTGACTGCCGAGGTCGAGCGCTGGATCGAGGGCGAAGTGGCGCGCCTGTCCGTGCCGCGTTGACGGCGGTGTCGATCCTTCCCGTCGACGGCGATCTGCGCCGCGTCATCGAGCTGGGCGGCGAGCGCATCGAGTACCGGCTCACCCGCACCCGCAGGCGTTCGATCGGCCTCGAGATCGGGCTTGCCGGCCTCGTGGTCCGCTCGCCCCGCCGCGTGCCGTTGCGCGAAATCGACGCCGCACTGCTGGCGCGTGCCGACTGGATCCTTGGCGCACTGCGGCGCTGGCACGGCCGCCGGCGCGAGGTGCTGCCGCGCGACTGGGTGCCCGGCGCGACGATCCTCTTCCGCGGCGCGCCGCTCGCGCTCGACCTCCATCCGGCACGGGAGCGCGCCATCGCGCCGGACCTGTTCCACTTCCGCGTCCGCCATCCAGCCCCCGGCGACGGCCCGGCGATCGCGCGTTTCGTCGGCGGCTGGCTGCGCGACGAGACGCTGCGCGCGCTGGCCCCCGAAGCGAGCGCGATGGCGGCGCGCCTGGGCGTCGCGCCGCCGCCGGTGCGGGTCTCGAACGCGCGATCCGAATGGGGAAGCTGCACCAGCGGCGGTGTGGTCCGGCTCAACTGGCGCCTCGTCCACCTGCCGCCGGGGCTCGCGCACTACGTCGTCGCGCACGAGGTGGCGCACCTCACCGAGATGAACCACTCGCCGCGATTCTGGGCGCAGGTCGAGGCGCTCTATCCCGGGCCCCGGGAGGCGCGCCGCGCGCTTGGCGAGTGGACGGCGGTGCTCGAGGCCTGACGGCTTCGCGTCGCCGCCGTCAACCGCTGGCGACGAGGTCGAGGGGCGGCAGCGTCACGCCGGCCTGCGCCTGCAGCAGCTCGCGCAGGAGCACCGAGAGCTCGGTGCCCGACCGTGTGTCGCGCCAGCGGCCGCCGGTGGCACCGAAGTGGAATCCGCCACGCTTCGCCGCCACCCAGATTTCGCGATTGGGGACGTGCCGGTTGACGATCAGCTTGCTGCCGTCCTCGCACTCGATCTCGAGGATCCCGTCGTTCTGCGTCCAGTCGACGTCGACGTCGGATGTCGCGAGCGCCCGGTCGAGCGCCTCGCCGACCGCGGCCAGCGCGGCGTCGGCAACGGTGATGAATTCCGTGTCGGTGGTCATGACGGCAGTCTCTCCGGCGGCAGGCGCCACGCGCGCGGCGCGTGATAGCATTTCGAACCGATGTTACGCGAAATCGAAGCCCCTGCTCCGCGGACGGCGCGCCTCGTCCGCGACCTCGCCGCCGGATTCTTGCTGCTCGTGCTCGCGGGTTGCGGCATCAAGGGACCACTGCGCCTGCCGCCCCCAGCGGCGGGCGCCGCTTCCACGCCTGCCCCTGCCGCCGCCCCTGCGCCGGCGGCCGCGCCCGACGCCAGCGGCGCAGATCCCGCCAACCCGCGCCAACCCTGACCACCCGCGCCGAACGCGATCCTGCCGGATGACCCGGCAGCGCAGGCGAGCCGCGCGGCCCGGAGACCCGACGATGGAATTCTTTCGCCCGATCGACGGCGTGCTGCATGCCGAGGACGTCCCGCTGCCCGCGATCGCGGCGCAGCACGGCACGCCCTGCTACGTCTATTCGCGGGCCGCGCTCGAGACCGCGTACCGGCAATACGCCGCGGCGTTCGCCGGCACGCCGCACCTCGTCTGCTATGCGCTGAAGGCCAACTCGAACCTCGCGGTCCTCGCCGTGTTCGCGCGCCTGGGCTGCGGCTTCGACATCGTCTCCGGCGGCGAGCTCGCCCGCGTGCTGGCCGCCGGCGGCGATCCCGCCAAGGTCGTCTTCTCCGGCGTCGGCAAGACCGAGGCCGAGATGGAGGCGGCGCTGGCGGCGGGCATCCTGTGCTTCAACGTCGAGTCCGCACCCGAGCTCGATGCGCTCAACGCGGTCGCCGGCCGCCTCGGCCTGCGCGCGCCGGTGTCGTTCCGGGTCAACCCCGACGTCGACCCGCGCACCCATCCCTACGTCGCGACCGGCCTCAAGGAGAGCAAGTTCGGCATCCCCTTCGACGAGGCGCCGGCCCTCTACCGCCGGGCAGCGATGCTGCCGCACGTCGCGGTCCGCGGCATCGACTGCCACATCGGCTCGCAGATCACCGACCTGCCGGCGTACGCCGAGACCGCGGCCAAGATGTTCGAGCTCGTCGATCGCATCGCGGGCGACGGCATCCGCTTGGAGCACGTCGACCTGGGCGGCGGCATCGGGATCCGGTACCGCGACGAGGCGACGATCGCGCTGCCGGATTACGCCGCCGCGGTGCGGCGCGCCTTCGGTGCCCGGACGCAGCGGCTGCTCTTCGAGCCGGGGCGGTTCCTGGTCGGCAACGCCGGCGCGCTGCTCGCCCGCGTCCTCTATCTCAAGCCGGGGGGCGAGCGCAACTTCGCGATCGTCGACGCCGCGATGAACGATCTCATCCGCCCGGCGCTCTACGACGCCTGGCATGGCGTCGACGCCGTGCGCCCCCACGGCGGCGAGGTGCGCCGCTGGCAGATCGTCGGACCGATCTGCGAAAGCGGCGACTTCCTCGCCCGCGACCGCGAACTCGCCCTCGCGCCGGGAGACCTCATCGCGCTGCGCGGCGCCGGCGCCTACAGCTTCGCGATGAGTTCCAACTACAACTCGCGGCCCCGCGCCTGCGAGGTGATGGTCGACGGATCCGCGACGCACGTCGTCCGGATGCGCGAGACGATCGCAGGTCTCTACGCGGGCGAGTCCGTTTTGCCGTGAGGCCGTCGGGCCGCCCCAAGGGCGAACACCGAAGTGCGCAGCACGAAGGCAGTCCAGCGAAAGCGTGAGCGGCCCTCGCGAGTGCGCGCACCGGAGCGCGAGAGCGAAGATTTTTCTGCAGTCGCGACCACGCCGCAGTGAACACGCGCAGCGCGGCACGCGTTCGACGCGACGCGAATCCGTGTGTGCGAAAGCGCAACAGCAGCGTTTTCCGCGCGATCAATCGTCGAACAGTTCTTGCAATTCAAGAAAATGTGGCTAGAATTCAGGCAGCAGGTAGCAACGGGTTTGTCAAGAGTTTGAAGTTGCTCTCGAG
>DATIUK010000031.1:0-10715 GCA_035466885.1 Casimicrobiaceae bacterium | reverse complement strand
CTCGCCGACGAGAACGCCGCGCTGCGGCAGCGCCTGGTCGAGCAGGCTGCGGCAGCGCAGGGGTTCGCGAGCGAGCGGCGGGAGAACGAGCGGCTGCGGACGCTGCTCGACGTAAGGGGCGGCGTCGCGGCCGGGGCGGCGACCGTCGAGGTGCTCTACTCGGGTCGCGACCCGTTCGCGCAGAAGCTCTTCGTCGGCAAGGGCGCCGCGGCGACAGTCAAGCCCGGTGCGGCGGTGATCGACGCCGACGGCGTGGTCGGCCAGGTGACGCGCGTGTACCCGCACATGGCGGAGGTGACGCTGATCACCGACAAGGACCACGCGGTCCCGGTCAAGGTCGAGCGCAGCGGCGTGCGCTCGGTGCTCTACGGGGCGGGTACCGGCAACCTGCCGCAGCTGCGGTTCATGTCGCCCAACGCCGACGTCGAGGTCGGCGACACGCTGGTCACTTCGGGCATCGACGGCACCTATCCGCCGGGGCTCGCCGTGGCGCAGGTCGTCGCGCTCGAGCGCAACACCGGGCAGATGTTCGCGCGGATCTCCGCCCGGCCGCTGGCTGGCGTCGATCGCAGCCGGCTGCTGCTGGTCCTGTCCGAGGCCGAGGCGCCCCCGCCCCGGCCGGAGGAGCCGGCCGAGGTCGAGGCCGCGCGCAAGCCCGGACGCGGCAAGGCGAGGCGGCCGTGATGGCGCTGCCGCGCGTGCCTCCGCTCTACCCGGCCCGGCCGGAGGAGATCCTGCGCCCGGCGCGACCGTGGTTCGTCGTGCTGACGCTGGTGCTCGGGCTGTTCGGCAACCTGCTGCCGCTGACCGGCATCGCCCTGGCGCTGCGCCCGGACTTCCTCGCGCTGCTGCTGCTCTACTGGTGCATCAAGGAGCCGCGCTACGTCGGCGTGGGCGTGGCCTGGTTCTTCGGCCTGCTGATGGACGTCGGCGACGCGACGCTCTTCGGCCAGCACGCGCTCGCGTACGCGGTGCTCGCGTATGCCGCCGAGTACTTCCGCCGGCGGGTGCTGCGCTTCCCACTCTGGCAGCAGGCCGCGCAGGTCGCCGTGCTGCTGGCGCTCACCGCCGCGTTGGTGCTGCTGGTGCGCTTCTTCGGCGGCGCGCCGCTGCCGCGCTGGACCTACGCGCTGCCGCCGCTGGTGGGGGCGCTGCTCTGGCCGGTGGTCTCGGTCGTGCTGCAGTGGCCGCAGCGGCCGACCCGCTCGCCGTCGGAACTCTGACGCGCCCCCGGACCGCGAGACGCCGCGATGACCCGCCGCTACCTCTTCACCCGCAAGCAGCGCCGCGCGGCGACGCCGGACTGGGGCCCCGCCGAGTTCCGCCACCCGGAGCGCCAGATCTTCCTCTTCCGCCGTCGCGTGGTCGTCGCCGGCGCGCTCATCGTGCTTGCCGGCGCCGCGCTGTTCGGGCGCTTCGTCTACCTGCAGGTGCTGCGCCACGAGCACTACCAGACGCTGGCCGAGACCAACCGGATCGCGATCGTCCCCATCGCGCCCAACCGCGGGGTGATCACCGACCGCAACGGCGTCGTGCTGGCGCAGAGCTACTCGGCGTACACGCTGGAACTGCAGCCGGGGCGGATCCGCAACCTCGACGAGACGATCGACGCGCTGGCGGCGATCGTCGACATCCAGCCGCGCGACCGCAAGCGCTTCCGCAAGCTGCTCGAGGAGTCGCGCAACTTCGAGAGCCTGCCGCTGCGCACGCGCCTCACCGACGAGGAGGTCGCGCGCTTCGCCGTCAACCGCTACCGCTTCCCGGGCGTGGAGATCAAGGCGCGGCTGTTCCGCCAGTATCCGTTCGGCGAAGTCGCCTCGCACGTCATCGGCCACATCGGACGCATCAACGACCGCGACATCGTGCGCATCGGGGAGTGGGACGAGACCGCCAACTACAAGGGCTCCGACTACATCGGCAAGGTCGGCCTCGAGCTGTCCTACGAGCGCGAGCTGCACGGCACCACCGGGGTCGAGGAGGTCGAGGTCGACGCCGCCGGCCGCGCGGTGCGCACGCTGTCGCGCACGCCGCCGATCGCCGGCAACGACCTCAAGCTGTCGCTCGACATCCGGCTGCAGGAGGTCGCCGAGGCGGCCTTCGGCAACCGCCGCGGCGCGCTGGTCGCGATCGAGCCCGCGACCGGCGACGTGCTCGCCTTCGTCTCCCGCCCGGGCTTCGACCCCAACCTCTTCGTCGACGGCATCGACGCCGTCAACTGGGAGCTCCTCAACGAGTCGCCGGACAAGCCGCTCCTGAACCGCCCGCTGCGCGGCGCCTACCCGCCCGGGTCGACGATCAAGCCGTTCCTGGCGCTGGGCGCGCTCACCTCGGGCAAGCGCAACGCGATGCAGACGATCTTCGACCCCGGCTTTTTCCAGATCCCCGGCGCGGCGCACCGCTTCCGCGACGACAAGAAGGGCGGCCACGGCACCGTCGACATGAACAAGTCGATCGTCGCATCCTGCGACACTTACTACTACATGCTCGCCAACGAGACGGACATCGACGACACCTACCGGTTCATGGCGCAGTTCAGCTTCGGCCGCAAGACAGGCATCGACATCGAGGGCGAGCTCTCCGGCGTGCTGCCGTCGCGCGACTGGAAGCGGCAGCGCTTCAGCGGCCAGAACTACCGCGAGGAGCACCGCAAGTGGTACCTCGGGGACAGCATCTCGGCCGGGATCGGGCAGGGCTACAACGCGTTCACGCCGGTCCAGCTCGCAAGCGCGACGGCGACGCTCGCCAACGACGGCGTCGCCTATCGCCCCCACCTCGTCAAGTACATCCGCGACACGCGCACCGGCGACGTCCGGCAGCTCGAGCGCGAGCCGACGCACACGGTGCCGCTCAAGCCCGAGCACCTGGCGGTGATCAAGGCCGCCCTGATCGGCGTCGCGCGGGAGGGCACCAGCGCGGCGGCGTTCCGCAACGCCCGCTACGTCTCGGCGGGCAAGACGGGCACCGCACAGGTGTACTCGCTCAAGGGCGCCGAGTACAAGGCGCACCTCGTCGACGAGCGCATGCGCGACCACGCCTGGTACATGGCCTACGCCCCGGCCGACAAGCCTGCGATCGCGCTCGCGGTGCTGGTCGAGAACGGCGGTTTCGGCGCGCAGGCCGCGGCGCCGATCGCGCGCCAGGTCTTCGACTACTACCTGACCGGCGAGCTCAAGGCCGAGCCCGCGCCGGCGCTGCCGGCGGTCCCGCCCGACGCGGAAGACGAGAGCGACTGATGGCGGCCTTCCTCGCCCGGGTCTGGGAGGTGCTCGCGCGCCGGATCGACACTTTCCTGTTCGTCGTCGCGATGGCGATCGCCGGCATCGGGCTCGTCACGCTGTACTCGGCGACCGAGCAGAGCCTTGCCCGCATCGACAACCAGGTCGTGAGCCTCGGCATCGCGCTGGTGCTGATGTGGCTGGTCGCCAACATCCCGCCGCAGACGATCGCGCGCGTCGCGGTGCCGCTGTACGTCGTGGGGGTCGTCCTGCTCATTGGCGTCGCGCTGTTCGGCATCACCGTCAACGGCTCGAAGCGCTGGCTCAACCTCGGCATCGCGCGCATCCAGCCGTCGGAACTGATGAAGATCGCGCTGCCGCTGATGCTCGCCTGGTATTTCCAGCGGTTCGAGGGCCGGCTGGGCTGGAAGGACTTCCTGCTGGCGACCGTGCTGATCGCCGTCCCCGTCTACCTCATCAAGCGCCAGCCGGACCTCGGCACGTCGCTCCTGATCGCCGCGTCGGGGTTCTACGTGCTCTACCTCGCGGGGCTGTCGTGGAAGGTGATGGCCGGCCTGGCGCTGCTCGCCGGCGCCGCGGCACCGCTGGTGTGGCCGCTGCTGCGGCCCTACCAGCAGGAGCGCATCCTCACCTTCGTCGACCCCACCCGCGACCCGCTGGGCGCGGGCTACCACTCGACGCAGGCGTCGATTGCCATCGGCTCGGGCGGGATGACCGGCAAGGGCTGGCTCAACGGCACGCAGACGCACCTCGACTTCCTGCCTGAGCGGCACACCGACTTCATCTTCGCGGTGTTCGGCGAGGAGTTCGGGCTCATCGGCAACGTCGCGCTGCTGATCCTCTACCTGCTGCTGGTCGGGCGCGGGCTGGTGATCACCGCCAACGCCTCGACGCTGTTCGCGCGGCTCATCGCCGGCTCGGTGACGCTGATGTTCTTCACCTACGCGTTCGTCAACATGGGCATGGTCAGCGGCGTGCTGCCGATCGTCGGCGTCCCGCTGCCGATGATGTCCTACGGCGGGACCGCGCTGGTGTCGCTGTTCGTCGGGCTGGGCATCCTGATGAGCGTGCAGGCGCACCGCAAGCTCGTCACCTCGTAGCGAGGCGACCCGGGCATCCGCCCGCGGGTTCGCGGGCGCCCCCGGCCGCCGGGCGGCGCGCTACGCCGACTCGGGAAAGCGGACGGCGTTGAGTCCCGCGGTCGAGCGCCCCGCGACGCCCTTGTTCGCCATGAACGCCCGCACCATCTCGAGGGCCGACTTCGTCGGTGGCGGCAGGTCGATGTCGGTCGTGTCGAGCGGGGTCGTCCGCTCGCCCCAGCGGATGAGGTGCGCGCACCAGGTGAGGCCGCCGCCGAACGCCGGCGTGAGCACCAGCGAGCCCGGTGCGACGCGGCCCTCCTCGAGCGCGTCCACCAGCGCGACGGGCACGGTGGCGGCCGACATGTTGCCGTAGCGCTGGATAGTGAGGTACACCTTGTCCATCGGCGCGCCGACCTTGCGCGCGACGAAGTCGATGATCCGCTGGTTCGCCTGGTGCGGCACGACGAGGCCGACGTCGTCGATCCGGTGCCCGCAGCGGGCCAGCACGTCGGCCGAGGCGTGGCTCATGCCGACGACCGCGCGCTTGAAGATCTCCTGGCCGTCGAAATCCCACATCGTGTCGCCGTAGGTGACCAGGCCGTTCGCATAGGCGAGTCCGGTTCCGCGCACCCGCAGCGTCTGCCGGGCATCGGCGTAGCAGCCGAGCTTCTCGCCCAGCACGCCCTCGGGCCGGTCGGAGGCCTGCAGCACGACCGCGGCGGCGCCGTCGCCGAACAGCACCGCGACGTTGCGGTTCGTCCAGTCCATGAACGGCGCGATGACCTCGACGCCGACGACCAGCGCCGACCGGATCGCCCCGGTCCGGATCATCGCGTTGGCGGTCGACAGCGAATAGAGGAAGCTCGTGCACGCGGTGTTGATGTCCATCGCCGCCGCGTGGTTCGCGCCCAAGAGGTACTGCAGGCCCGAGGCGCTGTTGGGAATCTGCTCGTCGTTCGAGCAGCTGCCGTAGACGATGAGGTCGATGTCGGAGGCCGCGATTCCCGCGCAGGCGAGGGCCCGGGCGCTCGCCACCCGCGACAGCTCGATGCCGCTGACGTGCGAGACCCGACGCTCCCGGATGCCGGTACGGGTGGTGATCCACTCGTCGTCGGTGTCCATGATCGTCGCCAGGTCGGCGTTGGACAGGACGGCCGGCGGCATGCACTTCCCCCAACCGGTGATGGCAGCGTATTGCATCGATGACTCCTCGATGGCCGCGGTCGCCGTGAGGTCGCCGTCGGCCGGTCTTTTCTGATCTGCGGCCAGTCTGGAGAAGCTGGAGAAACGGCGGCGACCGGTCTAATGGCGACGCTTGGGCCCGGCAGCGCTCTTCGTGGCTTCGGCGCCGGCCTTGGCGTCGGCCTCGGGCTTGGACGGCTGGTCGCCCAGCACGGACTTGAGCGGGCAGACCGAGAACGCAGGGCACTTCTTGCAGCCAACGGCGATGGCGATCGGGCAGACGGTCATGGGGATTGGTTCCGGAGTGGACGGGGCGGGGCCGCGATCGCAGGACAAGGGCGCAACCGCGGTGCATAGCCTACGCCTTTCGCGTCCGGGCGTCATGTCCGCGACAGTCCGCGGCGAGCCAGCCACCGCAAGGAGGTCGTCCGGTCAACCGCGGCGGCGGCGATGCAGCAATGTCCCGTAGACGACCAGGTTGAGCGCCAGAACGACGAACGCGAGCGCGAGCTGCGCGTCTGGGGTGAGTCCTGCCGGATAGATCAGGGGCACGATGTAGTGTTCGACGAAGCTTCCCTCGTAGCCAGCTGCGCCCGCCCGCCTGCGCCACAGGTTTTCGAGCGGTGTGAGCGGGCAGATCGTTGCCGTCGCCTCGGCGTAGACGGCCCAGGCCACGGCCGGCAGGTGCAGCCAGGCGGCGCGCGGCCGGCGCAGCACCAGGAGACCGCCGGCGAGGACAAACGCGATGAAGGCGAGGTGGGCGACGACCAGCGCGTCGGCGAGCAGGCGGGGGACCACGGTGACAGGCTGCTCTAGGGCCCGTTCACCTCGAGTCTGCTTGTTGACACGGGGTCAACGGGCCCCAGGGAGCGTCAGCGGCGCGGCGGTTTCCGGCGACGCGCGTCCGCAAGCGCGTGCGCCGTCATCGCGCCGGCGAAGCGGTTCGCCGCGATCAGCGTGAAGTACCCGGTGCGCAACAGTGCCTGCTGCCAGTGGCCCAGCGCCGCGAGCGGCGGGGTGAGCAGCCCCGACCGGGAAAGGAAGTCGGTGGGGGCGGCGGCGAGGTCGCGATGGGCGGCGCTGAGGGCCTGCAGCGCGACGTCGACGGCGTCGTGCGGCAGCGAGCGCGGCACCGAGGGGTCGACGGTCGATGAGTCGGGCATGTCCGGTTGCTCCAGCAAGGTCGGGACGGGGCCGGCGGCACGCCCGTCCCCGGGTTCAGGGTTCGCGCTTGAGCTGCGACAGGAGTGCGGCGAACGGGCGATGGGTGGCGCCGGGCTTCTGCGCCGGCGCGCCTGCGTCGCCGGCCGCACGCGCCTCGGTCTCGCGCGCGTGCTCATTGTCGTGGCAGTAGACGCACAGGAGTTCCCAGTTGCTGCCGTCGGGCGGGTTGTTGTCGTGGTTGTGGTCGCGATGGTGGACGGTGAGCTGACGCACCGTCGTGTGGTCGAAGCTCCGGCTGCAGCGGCCGCAGACCCAGGGGTAGATCTTGAGCGCCCGCTCGCGGTAGCCCTGCTCGCGTTCCTCGCGCGCGCGGCGGGCCTGCGCGACGATCGCGTCGAGGCGCGCGGGGTCGGGGGTTCCGGAGGGGCGGGGCATGGGGGTCAGGGGGACGCCGGCGAGCGTTACTTTACGCTTATCGGCCGCCGCCGGAAGAACTCAATCGACGACTCGACCGCGCAGCGCCTTCTGCGCGCCGTGCCGGGCCTTGCCCTGCAGCCGCCGCCGTTGCGAGCCGGCGGTGGGCCGGGTGGGATGCCGCGTCCGGGGGACGGCGGCAGCGAGCGCCAGCAACTCCTGCAGCCGCGCGAGCGCGTCGGCGCGGTTCTTTTCCAGGCTCCGGAACCGCTGCGCCTTGATGACCACGACGCCGTCGCTGCTGATCCGCTGGTCGCGCAGCTCGCGCACGCGAGCTTTCAGCGCCGCGTCGAGCGACGACGCCGCGACGTCGAAGCGCAGGTGGACGGCGTTCGACACCTTGTTGACGTTCTGGCCGCCGGCGCCCTGGGCGCGGATGGCGATGAACTCGACCTCGGCGAGCAGCGCGTCGGGTTCGGGCAGCGGCAGGCGCACGGCTACGAGCCCCCGTCGCGGGGCCGGACGGGACCCGCACCAACGTCAAGCGCTTCCCAGCCCTCGCGTCCCAGGCGGCGCAGCGTCGCGATGTTGCGCTCGTAGATGCTGGCGGCGTCGGGAAAGGCGGCCACCGCGGCGGCGATGCTCGACTCGCGCAAGAGGTGCAGCGTCGGGTAGGGCGAGCGATTGCTGCAGTTCGTGACGTCGTCGTCGGCGGTGCCGGCGAAGCGATAGCGCGGATGGAAGCTCGCGACCTGCAGGACGCCGGCACAGCCCAGCGCCTCGAGCAGCGCGTCGGCGACGTCCAGGAACTGGTTGTAGTCGTCGAAGTCGGCCAGCGCCCAGGGGTGGATCAGCAGCGTCGTGTCGAGCAACTCGGGGTCCGCGGCCGTGAGCCGCCGGATCTCCTGCTCGAGGTCCGCGACCAGCGCCTCGCCGTCGGTCGCGGCGCTGACGGCGTAGCGCACGCGCCCGCGGTTCTCGACCGACTTGGCGAACGGGCAGAGGTTGAGGCCGATGACCGCGGTCCGGACCCACGCCCGCGTGGCCGCGATCGCCGCATCGACGGTCGGCGTGGTGGCTGCAGTCTGCCCAGTCATCGCCGAGTCTCCCTGCCGGTGTCGGGGCTTCCGCCCGGCGCGGTCATCGGCGGCTCGAAGGGAGCTGCGGCGCCGAGGGTTGCCGCTGCGGACGTCGATCGCGGCCCGAGTCGAGGGCGGACGCGTCCGCGGGGCGCGCGGCGATCACCCGGGGAAGCCGCCTCACACCGGCGCCGGGGCACGCCGGGCGCCGGGGTCGGCGCGGGCGGCGGCCGGGACCTACGCCGACGGCTCGGGCGCCGCGTCGGCGGGTTCGGCGCCTTCCGCCGGCGGGTCGGCAGCGCGTTCGAGCTTCTTGAGTTTCTTTTCTTCCTTTTTGCGCTTTTTCTCGAGTTCTTTCTGCCGTTTCTGGAATTCGAAGTTCGTTCTTGCCAAAGGGGCACCTCCGCGAATCTAGGGGCGGCCGCGCGACGCGCGGCCCGTCGTTCCTTTTACCTCAAAAGCGCCGCCAAGGGGAGTCCGCTGCGGATGCCCGCACACGGCGCTGTTGCGCTTCGCCGACACGCCGTCCCGGTCAGGGGCGCGGGGGCGCGCAGTCGCAGGCATCGGCGCCGGAATCGAAAACGATGCGCCAGATCCCCGGCGCTTCCAGGCGCCAGATGGAGGTGAATCGGGCAATGAGCTTGCCCCGCGGGTCGCGCACCGGGCCGGTGCTCAATGCCAGCGTCCCCGAATCGAGCACCTCGACGGTCTCGGGTTCCCAGGAGAACGGCGCTTCGGGCCTGTCGTAGAACCGCCGCCACGCGGCTGCGACCTCGCTCCGCCCGCGCAGCGTCCGCGTTCCCGACACGAACACGGCATCCGGGGCCAGGAACGCGGTGAATGCCGCGTGGTCGCGCGCCGCCATCGTCGCGGCGAACGCGCGTTCGGTGGCGGCCACGTCCTCCCGCGCGCTGCCGCGGCGCAAGTCGGCCGGCACCGCGGCGCAGCCGGCGACGAGCGCGGCGACGACGATGACGCACCGGCGGAGCGGCAGGGACGGCGTCATCGGTCGCTCCCGGCGGCGGTGCCGTGTCGGCGCCGCAGCACCCGGCGCGCGGCTGAGATCGCGTCGTCGACGTAGGTGAAGACCACCGGGACGACCAGCAGGGAGAGAAAGGTCGAGGTGATGAGGCCGCCGATCACGACGATTGCCATCGGCGCGCGGAAGCTTGGGTCGGTGCCCCAGCCGATGGCGATCGGCAGCATGCCTGCGCCCATCGCCACCGTCGTCATCACGATCGGCCGGGCGCGCTTGCGGCAGGCGTCCAGCAGTGCCTCCCAGCGGTCGAGGCCGTGGTCCCGCCGGGCGAGGATCGCGTAGTCGATCAGCAGGATGGAGTTCTTGGTCGCGATGCCCATCAGCATGATCAGGCCGATCATCGACGGCATCGACAGCGCGCTGCCGGTGACGAAAAGCGCGAGGAATGCGCCGGGCACCGAGAGGACGAGCGCGACGAGCACCGTCAGCGGCTGCACGAAGTCCCGGAACAGCAGCACCAGCACGATGTAGATGCAGACCACGCCGGTGGCCATCGCCAGCGCGAAGCTGTCGAAGAGCTCGTTCATCGCCTCCGCGTCGCCGACGGTGGTCTGGCTCACGCCCGCCGGGAGCTCGCGCAGGCTGGGCAGCGCGAGCGCCTGCCGCGCCACTTCGCCCAGTGGCTGCTGGTTCAACTCGATCTCGAAGTTGATGTTGCGCTGCCGGTCGTAACGGTCGATCTGCGCCGGCCCGCTCTCGATCGCGAGCGAGGCGACGTTGGCGATCAGCACCGGCCCGTTCTTGCCGGGCACCGTCATGCGTTCGAGCAAGGCGAGCTCCTGTCGCGCCGCGGGCGGGAGCTTGACCACGATCGGCACCTGCCGCTGCGACAGGTTGAGCTTGGGCAGGCTCTGGTCGTAGTCGCCGGCGGTGGCGATGCGCAGCGTATCGGCGATCGCGGCCGAGGTGACGCCCGCGTCGGCGGCACGGGCGAAGTCGGGACGGACGACGAGCTCCGGGCGCGTGAGCGTCGCGGTGGTCGTCACCGCGCCGATGCCGGGAATCGTCCGCAGCTCGCGTTCCACGCGGCGGGCGTGCTCGGCGAGCGCCGCGCCGTTCTCGCTGGAGAGCACCAGCACGTACTTCTCGGCCGAGCCGCCGAAGCCGACGGTGATCCGCGTGCCCGGGATCACCGCCAGCGCCTCGCGCAGCTGCCGCTCGACCTCCTGCTTGCGCACGCCGCCGCGCTCGCCGCGCGGCGTCATGTTGATGGTCAGCGTGGCCTTGCGCACCTCGGCGGCGCCGCGCGGGGCAAACGGGTCGGAGCCCGCCGCGCCGCCGCCGATCGCCGTGTAGACGAGCTTCACGTGCGGATTCGCCTGCACGATCCGGCGGGCTTCCTCGGCCACCGCGCGGGTCTGCTGGAAAGTACTGCCGGGCGGCAGCGACAGGTAGACCTGCGTCTGCGACAGGTCGTCCGGCGGCAGGAAGCCGGTCGGCAGCAGCGGAACGAGCGCGAACGAGCCGAAGAAGAAGACGGCGGCGCCGAACAGCGTCAGCACCCGGTGCCGCAGGCACG
>DATIUK010000030.1:0-3880 GCA_035466885.1 Casimicrobiaceae bacterium | reverse complement strand
CGACCCGTCCGGTTGCCGCCGACAAGAAGTCCACCACAAAGCGGCGGCCGCGGCGGCCGTCGGCGGAGCCCGCGCCCCGTGCTTCGAAACAAGCGCGGAGCGGCGCGAAGACCGCCGGACGGGGCGCGAAGACAACCGCGGGCACGCGGAGCGGCACGGGCGCCGGCGCAAAGAAAGCGGTCAAGCGCGTTGCCAAGGCGCCCGTTGGCGCGAGGACGGACTTCCGCGGCGCGAAGCGCTCGCCCGCAACTGGCGCGACAGGCGCACTGAAGCGTGCAGCATCCGGCGCAGGCACGACTACTGCCGGCGGCCGGAGGCGATCGCCCGGCGGCGGCAAGGCGACCGCCACCGCGACCGGACGTGTTACCGCCGGCACATCGACCGCAACCGGCAGCGCCAGGCGAACGACCGCCGGTACGCCGCAACCGGCGGCGACACAGAGCCGTCGTCGCCGGCGCGGCGCCTGACGGCAACCCGCCGGTTTGCAGCCGCCGCGCGCAGGCGGGCGCCGGCGCCGTCCCGGAACGCAGGCGCCGGCCGCGCGGCGCGGCGCGCGTCAGAGGCTGAGAGCCTTTCGGGCATGTCCGAGCAGTGCGCCAGAAGGCGTCCGATCGAGGCGCAAAGCGCAGCCATAGCTCGGGCTATGGCGAGCATTTGCAACGACGAGCGGGCGTCTTCTGGCCTGATGAGCGGGCATGATTGAAAGGCTCTCAGCCTCTCAGACGTACCGGACCACCAGCACCTCGTACTCGCGAACGCCGCCGGGCGCCTGGACCTCGGCGGTGTCGCCCTCCGACTTGCCGATGAGCGCCCGGGCGATCGGCGAGTTGATCGAGACCTTGCCCAGCTTGATGTCGGCCTCGTCGTCGCCGACGATCTGGTAGGAGACCTTGTCGCCGCTGTTCGGGTCCTCGAGCTCGACGGTGGCTCCGAAGACGATCCGGCCCTCGTGGTCGTAGATGTCGGCCGGGTTGATCACCTGCGCGTGCGCGAGCCTCGCCTCGACGACGGCGATGCGCCCCTCGATGAAACCCTGCCGCTCCTTGGCCGCGTCGTAGTCGGCGTTCTCCGACAGGTCGCCGTGCGAGCGGGCGTCCGCGATCGCCTGGATCACCGCCGGTCGTTCGACGGTCTTCAGGCGGTGCAGTTCGGCCTTGAGGCGCTCGGCGCCGTGGACGGTCATCGGATACTTCATCTTGGTTGGTTCCAATTTGGTTGCCGGCCGGGACGATCCGCAGCCCGGTGGCCGGGCCGCAGCGCCCCGCGGCAGGTTGGCCTCGACCCGGCGGCGCGATCCCGCGCCGCCCCGGCCGGGCGACGATGGTCAGTTCAACAGTTCCCGGTGCAGCGACTGCATCGCGAACGGGACCAGCTCCCGCATCGACTGCATGCCGAGCGCCGCTGCGCGGGCACCGGCGATGGTCGTGAACGTGGGCACCTGGCCGGTGAGCGCCGCACGGCGGATCTGGTAGCTGTCGCGGATCGCCGCCCGCTTCTCCTGCACGGTGTTGATCACCGCCGCGATCTCGTCGTTCAGGATCATGTCGACGATGTGCGGCCGTCCCTCGTGCACCTTGTTGACGGGCGTGACCGGCACGCCGGCCGCGGCGAGGACGCTCGCCGTGCCGCGGGACGCGACGATCGAGAAGCCGATGTCGACGAGCACCCGCGCGATCTCGACGGCGCGAGGCTTGTCGCCGTCGCGGACGCTCACGAACACACGGCCCGCGGTGGGCAGCTTCACGCCGGCGGCGAGCTGCGACTTCACGAACGCCTCGGCGAAGGACTCGCCGACGCCCATCACCTCGCCGGTCGACTTCATCTCCGGCCCGAGGATCGTGTCGACGCCGGGGAACTTGATGAAGGGGAACACGGCCTCCTTCACCGAGTAGTAGGGCGGCACGATCTCGCCGGCGACGCCCTGGTCGGCGAGCGACTGGCCGACCATGCAGCGCGCGGCGATCTTGGCCAGCGGCCGCCCCGTCGCCTTGGACACGTAGGGCACCGTCCGCGATGCGCGCGGGTTCACCTCGAGCACGAAGACGACGCCCTCCTGGATCGCGAACTGGACGTTCATCAGGCCGACCACCGACAGTCCGTGCGCCATCGCCACGGTCTGCCGGCGCAACTCGTCCTGCAGCTCCGGCGACAGCGAGTACGGCGGCAGCGAGCAGGCCGAGTCGCCCGAGTGCACGCCGGCCTGCTCGATGTGCTCCATGATCCCGCCGATCACCACCTCGCGGCCGTCGCAGAGGGCGTCGACGTCGACCTCGATCGCGTCGTTGAGGAAGCGGTCGAGCAGCACCGGCGAGTCGTTGCTGACCTTCACCGCCTCGTGCATGTAGCGCTCGAGGTCGCGCTGGTCGTGGACGATCTCCATCGCCCGGCCGCCCAGCACGTACGACGGCCGCACGACCAGCGGATAGCCGATCTCGTCGGCCGCCCGGATCGCCTCGTCCTCGGTGCGCGCCGTGCGGTTGGGCGGCTGCTTGAGGCCGAGCCGGTGCAGGAGCTGCTGGAAGCGCTCGCGATCCTCGGCCATGTCGATCATGTCGGGCGTGGTGCCGATGATCGGCACCCCGTTGGCCGCGAGGTCGCGCGCGAGCTTCAGCGGCGTCTGCCCGCCGTACTGGACGATGACGCCGGAGGGCTTCTCGAGGTCGACGATCTCGAGCACGTCCTCGAGCGTCAGCGGCTCGAAGTACAGGCGGTCGGAGGTGTCGTAGTCGGTCGACACGGTCTCCGGATTGCAGTTGACCATGATGGTCTCGTAGCCGTCCTCGCGCAGCGCCATCGCGGCGTGCACGCAGCAGTAGTCGAACTCGATCCCCTGTCCGATCCGGTTCGGCCCGCCGCCGAGCACCATCACCTTCCGGCGGTCGGTCGGCGCCGCCTCGCACTCGTCCTCGTAGGTCGAGTACATGTACGCGGTCCGGGTCGAGAACTCGGCCGCGCAGGTGTCGACCCGCTTGTACACCGGGCGGATGCCGAGCTCGTGGCGCCGGCCGCGGACGTCCGCCTCGCGCGCCTTGAGCAGGTAGGCGAGCCGGCGGTCGGAGAAGCCCATGCGCTTCAGGCCCCGGAGCTCGTCGCGCGTGAGCTCGGCGAGCGTGCGCGTCTCGACGGCGAGCTCGGTGTCGACGATCTCCTTGATCTGCGAGAGGAACCAGCGGTCGATCTTCGTGTAGCCATAGATCTCGTCGACCGACATGCCGACGCCGAACGCGTCGGCGACGTACCACAGGCGCTCGGCACGCGGGTAGGCGAGCTCGTCGCCGATCTTCTCGGGGTCGACGGTCTTGAGGTTGAAGCCGTCGACGCCGACCTCGAGGCCGCGCAGCGCCTTCTGCAGCGACTCCTGGAACGTGCGCCCGATCGCCATCACCTCGCCGACCGACTTCATCTGCGTGGTCAGCCGGTCGTCGGCCTGCTTGAACTTCTCGAACGCGAAGCGCGGCACCTTGGTGACGACGTAGTCGATCGTCGGCTCGAACGACGCCGGCGTCGCGCCGCCGGTGATGTCGTTGGCGAGCTCGTCCAGCGTGTAGCCGACGGCGAGCTTGGCCGCGATCTTCGCGATCGGGAAGCCGGTCGCCTTCGACGCGAGCGCCGACGAGCGCGAGACCCTGGGGTTCATCTCGATGACGATCATCCGGCCGTCGGCCGGGTTGATCGCGAACTGCACGTTCGACCCGCCGGTGTCGACGCCGATCTCGCGCAGCACCGCGATCGAGGCGTCGCGCATGATCTGGTATTCCTTGTCGGTCAGCGTCTGCGCCGGCGCGACGGTGATCGAGTCGCCGGTGTGCACGCCCATCGGGTCGAGGTTCTCGATCGAGCAGACGATGATGCAGTTGTCCTTGCGGTCGCGCACGACCTC
>DATIUK010000029.1:0-5585 GCA_035466885.1 Casimicrobiaceae bacterium | reverse complement strand
GGTAGCTCGCCCACGCAGCCCTGCCTTCCGGACGCTTCAGCTGCGCCGCCACCACGTCCATGAGCTCGTCGTCGAGCTCGCCGTCCATCAAACGCGAAATCTCCTCGCCCATCACCATCTCCGGTTTTCGTCGGTCCCCAGCAACGGCCGCAACTCCGCTGCGATCGCTTCCCGCGCCCGGAAGATCCGGGAGCGCACCGTGCCAATCGGACAGTTCATCACGTTGGCAATCTCTTCGTAGCTCAAGCCCTCGATCTCGCGCAGCGTGATCGCCGTGCGCAGGTCCTCGGGCAGGGCGTCCATCGCCTTGTTGACGGCGCCCGCGATTTCCTTGCCCTCGAATTCGGTCTCCGGGGTGTTCGTGTCGCGCAGCTGGTCGGCATCCTCGAAGTTCTCGGCCTCGTCGATGTCGACCCCGGTGGTCGTCGGCGCCCGCCGTCCCATCGCGACCAGGTAGTTCTTCGCCGTGTTGATCGCGATCCTGTACAGCCAGGTGTAGAAAGCGCTGTCGCCGCGGAACGTCGGCAGTGCCCGGTACGCCTTGATGAATGCCTCCTGCGCCACATCCTCGACCTCGGCCGGGTCGCGGACGAACCGCGACAAAAGCCGCCCCAGCTTGCGCTGGTACTTGATGACCAGGAGCTCGAAAGCACGCTTGTCACCCCCTTGCGCGCGCAGCACGAGCTGCTGATCGACCTCGCGATCACCCATTTACGGGTTTTCCCTGGTGTTCATTCGTTGTTCTTCCTGCCGAACGGCAGGCGCTCCGCCCGTTGCTGCCACGCGTTCCGGCGGGCCACTGCCCGGACTCCGGTCCCCGCCGCGCGGCAATGCGGCTTTCGCTTGCACGGACAGACCACCGCGCGCGCCGGAAGTTCACGCCGACCCGGGGGAACAGGCCCCTCGTCCGTTGGTTGCTGCTACGGCCGGCAGCTTGTCCAGGACAACCAGCGACCGGATCGTCCCGGTAACGATGCCCCGCGTGTTGCGCACCACCGGTTCCCGCCAGCCCGCGAGTTCCGCGCGCCGCGCGTCGTCGAGCAGCCCCAGCTGGTCGAGCACCGCGACCGTCGCCGGATGCAAGCCGCGCGCGGCGCCGTCGGCGACCTTGATCGCGATGCCCAATCCCCGGCTCCGGATACCGATCGCCTGCAGTCCGTCGGCGCCGACCTTGGCGACCCAGTCGCCACGACCGGCGAGCATGTACGCGAGGTCGTTGCGCCCTTCGCCGGCGACCATCCCGGGGTGTGTCGTCATCGCCGCGCACAGCCGCGCCGGGGCGCCGCCGTAGACCGGGTCGTCGGCAGTGGAGGCCAACCGGGCGAAGGCCCGTGCGAGAGCCGCCAGCGGCACCGCGTAATTCGGCGCCGAGCAGCCGTCGACACCCCAGGCGAGATCGCCTTCGGCGACCCCGGTGAAGTGCGCGACCGAACGCCGGATCGCTGCCTGCAGCGGGTGATCGAAGTCGAGGTAACTCTCTTTCGGCGCGCCGCAGTGCACGCACCAGGCGAGCATGCCCGAGTGCTTGCCCGAGCAGTTGTGCGCGAGCGGTGACCACGGCGGGGGTGGCGGCGGGACGCCGGTCGCCTCGTAACGGTAGGGGACGTGGGAGCCGCACTGCAGGTCCTCGACGCGATTGCCGGCCTTGCCGAGGAGCCCCGCCGCAGCCGCGACGTGCCGCTCCTCGCCGGAGTGGCTGGCGCACAGCAGCGCCACTTCGGCGCTGGTGAAGCCGAAGCGCTCGACGCCGCCGGCCGCCACCAGCGGCACTGCCTGGAACGGCTTCAGCGTGCTGCGTGTCGGCACGACCGACCACGGGTTGCCAGCTGCATGCAGCAACCGCCCGCCGAGATCGACGACGGCCACTGACCCGCTGTGCACCGCGTCGATCATGCCTCCGCGAAGGACCGCGGCGAGCGGCGCGTGAGGCGGCAGCGGCGCCGCGGCGGCAGCGAGCGCGGCAGCGGCGGGCGGGGGCGGAAACGTCATCGGCGGGGCGGTCATGAGCGGGGCGACATTATCGCCCCGATTGGGTGTCGCCGACGCATGGCTGCCGCGAACCCCACTGCCGCGTGTGCCCGCCGTCGCCCTCGGCAGCGAAACCGAGCCGGCGCCACGGCAGCGTCGTCGCGACCCCGCCGCGCGCCGGCCGCGCCGGCGACCGGCGACGGGCCTGCCGACGGGCCCCTAGCGTCCGGCGAGTGCGTTCCGGATCTGCTCCAGCGCGGCCGGATCCTCGATGGTCGTTAGATCCCCGGGGTCGCGCCCCTCCGCCAGCGCCTGGATCGACCGGCGCAGCAGCTTGCCGGAGCGCGTCTTGGGCAGGACGGTCACGAAGTGGACGGCGCCGGGGCGGGCGATCGCGCCCAGCTCGCGGTCGACGGTATCCATCACCTCCTTGCGCATCGCGGCGACACCCTCGGGGGTGGCAACTTTCGACGGATCCTTGACGACCGCAAAGGCCACCGGCACCTGCCCCTTGAGCTGGTCCGCGACACCGACGACGGCGACCTCGGCGATGCCCGAGTGCGCCTGCACCGCCTCCTCGATCTCGCGCGTGCCGAGCCGATGGCCGGCGACGTTGATGACGTCGTCGGTGCGGCCGAGCACAAAGTAGTAGCCGTCGCTGTCGCAGGTCGCCCAGTCGAACGTCGAGTAGACCATCCGGTTGCGGAAGGTCGAGAAGTAGGTGCGCACGAAGCGCTCGTCGTCGCCCCAGATCGTGGTCATGCAACCCGGCGGCAGCGGCGGCACGATCGTGAGCACGCCCTTCTCCTCGGGCCCCACGGGCTCGGCCGTCGCCTCGGACAGGAGCTGCACGTCGTAGCCGTAGACCGGGAACGACGGGCTGCCGAACTTGCGTGCCGTCTCCTGCACGCCCAGCTGCGCCGACAGGATCGGCCAGCCGCTCTCGGTCTGCCAGTAGTTGTCGATGATGGCAACGCCCAGCGAGTCGGACACCCAGCGCGCCGTCGGCTCGTCCAGCGGCTCGCCGGCGAGGAAGACGTACTTCAGCGTCGAGATGTCGTGCGCCTTCATGTAAGCGGGATCCTGCTTCTTCAGCACCCGGATCGCCGTCGGCGAGCTGAACATCGTCTTGACCTTGTGGTCGGAGACGATCTTCCACCAGATGCCGGGGTCGGGGCGGATCGGCAGCCCCTCGTACATGATCGTCGTCGTGCCGTTCAGCAGCGGGCCGTAGACGATGTACGAGTGCCCGACCACCCAGCCGATGTCGCTGGTCGTGAACATCGTGTCGCCGGGCTGCAGGCAGAAGATGTGGCGCATCGACGCGGTCAGCGCGACCGCGTAGCCGCCGGTGTCGCGCTGCACGCCCTTGGGCTTGCCGGTCGTTCCCGACGTGTAGAGGATGTACGACGGCTCCGAGGACTCGAGCCACTCGCAGGGGACCTCGGCATCCATGTGCTGCGCCCGCAGCGCGGCGTAGTCGAGGTCGCGCCCGGCGACGACCGCCATCGCCGGATCGAGCCCGCGGTTGACGATGATCACCTTGGCCGGCGGGTGCTGCGACAGGCGGATCGCCTCGTCGACCAGGTGCTTGTAGGGCACCGCCTTGCCGCCGCGCATGCCGGCGTCGGAGGTGATCATGACCTTCGGCTTGGCGTCGTCGACGCGCGTGGCGAGGCTCGCCGCGGCGAACCCGCCGAACACCACCGAGTGGATCGCGCCGATGCGGGCGCAGGCCAGCATCGCGAACGCCGCCTCCGCGATCATCGGCATGTAGACGAGGACCCGGTCGCCGCGACCGACGCCCTGCGCCTTCAGCGCCGCCGCGAAGCGATTGACCTCGCGGTGGAGCTCGCGGAACGTGTAGGTGCCCGTCTGGTCGGTCTCGGTCGAGATGTAGATCAGCGCCTTCGCGTCCGGGCGGGTGGCGAGGTGCCGATCCACTGCGTTGTGGCAGATGTTCGTGCGTCCGCCGACGAACCACTTGGCGAACGGCGGCTTCGAGTAGTCCAGCACCGACGTGAACGGTGTCTGCCAGTCGATCAGCGCCGCCTGCTCCTTCCAGAACGCGTCGCGCTCGGCGAGCGAGCGCCGGTGAAACTCCTTGTAACTCGGCATCGGACTCCTCCTTGTGTCGTTGACCCCGTTCCGGGGACGCCCCCTTGTTCCCCGGGGGAAGGCCTTTCCGCCGCCCGGATGCGGGCACGCGGGACGAAGTGGCGATTCTAGCCCAACCCGGCGCCGCAACGGTGCGGCGCGCAGGGGCGCGGCGACGGCTAGGGGTGCGAGTCAGGGCCGATGCGCACGACGGTGCGACCGCGCACCATGCCCTTCAGGTAGGCGTCGAAGTGCGTGGGCAGCTCGTCGAAGTCGATCGTTCGCACCTGGTCGTGGACCCGGTCGGGCCGCCACTCGACGGCGAGCTTGTTCCAGATCCGCTGCCGCGTCGACAGCGGGCAGTTGACGCTGTCGGCGCCGAGCAGGTGCACGCCGCGCAGGATGAACGGCAGCACCGTCGTGGTCAGCTTGGGGTCGGCCGCGAGCCCGACCGAGACCGCGGTGCCGGCGATGCGCATCGTCGACAGCAGCCAGGAAAGCATGTCGCCGCCCAGGTTGTCGATCGCGCCGGCGTAAGTCGCCTTGTCGAGCGGCCGCGTCTTCGCGAAGTCGATCGACTGGCGCAGCACGACGTCCCTGGCACCGATGTCCTTGAGGTAGTCGACCTCGTCTTCCTTGCCGGTGATCGCGACCACCTCGTAGCCGTTCTTGGCCAGGATCTCGATCGCGACCGAGCCGACGCCGCCGGTGGCGCCGGTGACAGCGACCGGTCCGTTGCCGGGCTTCAGGCCGTTGTGTTCCATCAGCAGCACCGCCTGCGCCGCGGTGAAGCCCGCGGTGCCCAGCGTCATCGCGTCGAACGCGGTCATGCTCTCGGGGCGACGCACGATCCAGTCGCCGGGAACGCGGACGAACTCGCTGTAGCCGCCGTCGTGCGCGACGCCCATGTCGTAGGCGTGGACGATCACCTTGTCGCCGTGCTTCCAGCGCGGGTCCCTGCTGGTCTCGACGGTTCCCGCCATGTCGATGCCGGCGTTGGTCGGGTACTTGCGCATGATGCGCCCGGCCCCGTTGTACGACAGCGCGTCCTTGAAGTTGATCGTCGAGTACTTGGTCTTGACGACGACGTCCCCCGGATCGAGTTCGTCGAGGGTCATCTCGACAAAGCGGCTCGAGACGACCTTGTTGTCCTCGAACGTCCGGTAGGCCTTGAACCTGTGCATGGGTGTCTCCTTGGGCGGGTGATCGGTGCGGATGGGCAGGGGATGACGGAAGGCGCCGCCGGTCACGCCGCCTGGGCGGCGGCGACGTGCGGCTGTGCCATGTATTCGCGGGATTGCATCTCGACGAGCCGGCTGACCGTGCGCGGGAACTCGCGGCTGTTGGGACCTTCCTCGTACAGGCGCTCGGGCGGAACGGCGGCCGAAACGAGGAGCTTCACGCGGTGATCGTACAGGATGTCGACGAGCCAGGTGAAGCGCCGCGCGCGGTCGCCCATCTCGGCGGTCAGGCGCGGGATGCCGGAAACGAACATCACGCTGAACTCGCGCGCGAGCTCC
>DATIUK010000028.1:0-3174 GCA_035466885.1 Casimicrobiaceae bacterium | reverse complement strand
CTGCAGGCCGAGCATGCCGATCGGCCGGCAGCGCACGACCACGCCGGTGATGAGCGGCACCGGCGAGAGCACCAGCACGTCGCAGGGATCGCCGTCGTCGGCCAGCGTGGCCGGGATGTAGCCGTAGTTGCAAGGGTAGTGCATCGACGTCGACATGAACCGGTCGACGAACACCGCCCCGGTCTCCTTGTCGACTTCGTACTTGATCGGATCGCCGTGCATCGGGATCTCGATGATCACGTTGCAGTCGTTGGGGACGTCGAAGCCGGCAGGCACGCGGTCGAGGTTCATGGTTGCAGTCGTCGGAAAAATCGCAATTATACTGGCAGGCGCCGCCGAAAACCGGCGCCCCGGGCGCGTCGTCCGCAGGCGAGGCCGCGTCATCGGCACCATCGGAGAGGGAAATGATCTACGCACTGGGCAGCCGCCGCGTCGAGTTCCGCGGTGCGGGCCACTTCATCGCCGACAACGCGACCGTCATCGGCAGCGTGATCCTCGAGCCCGAGGTGTCGATCTGGTTCAACGCCATCGTCCGCGGCGACAACGATACGATCACGATCGGCGCGCGCAGCAACGTGCAGGACGGATCGGTGCTGCACACCGACGAAGGCATTCCGCTGTCGATCGGGCCGGGCGTCACCGTCGGCCACCTCGCCATGCTGCACGGCTGCACGATCGGCGAGGCGTCGCTCATCGGCCTCGCGGCGGTCATCCTCAACCGCGCGGTCATCGGCCGCGAGTGCCTGATCGGCGCCGGCGCCTTGATCCCGGAAGGCAAGGTCATCCCCGACCGGTCGCTGGTCGTCGGCAGCCCCGGCCGGATCATTCGCGAGCTGACTGACGACGAGGTCGCGCGCCTGCGGGCCGGCGCCGACCACTACGTCGCCAACGCCCGCCGCTACCTCGCCGACCTCGTGCACGATCCGCGCCCGCCCGCCGCCCCGGCCTGAGAGGCTGAGCCGACGGCAGGCGACGCCGACGTTGAATCCGGGCAGGGGCCGCGGCGCATCCAACGGACGGATCCCCCGCCTCCCCTGCCGGACGCCGACATGGAACGTCGAACCCTCGTGCTGCTGCTCGCCATCGCCACGGCCATCGCCTGCGCCGCGGCGTGGCTGGTCCTGAACCCGCCGGGCCGCCGCGGCGCCGAGACCGTCGGCAGCAGTACGACCAGCCATCCGCTGCCGCCGTTTCACCTTCTTGCCGTCGAGGGCAACGTCGACGTCACGCTGGTCGAGGGGACGACCGAGGGCGCGACCGTCGACCTCCCGTCGCGGGGCGCCGCGACGGTGACCCTGGAGGTCCGCGGCGACACGCTCACCGTCCAGGGTGGCGAATCGCGCCGCTGGTGGCAACGGTTCGGCGCCGCGGGCGCCCGCCAGCCGCGGGTCACCGTCGCCTTCCGGCAGCTCGACGGGATCAGCCTCGCCGGCAACGTGCGGCTACGGGCGACGTCGATTCGGGCCCCGGCGCTGACGATCACCGCCAAAGGGGCGGCGGCGTTGCGCATCGAGAACCTCGACACCGACCTGCTGAGGCTCACGGGGGCGGGCGCGATCAAGGCCGACGTCGCCGGCCGGGCCGCCGAGCAGCGGATCGAGCTCGCCGGGGCCGGCATCTTCCGCGGTGCCGAGCTCGCTGGCCAGCGCGTACGCGTGGCGGTGAGCGGTGCGGGCAAAGCGTCGGTAAAGGCCGCCGAGGCGCTCGACGTCGCGATCTCCGGCGCCGGCAGCGTCGACTACTCGGGCGATCCCCGGGTCACCCAGCAGATCAGCGGTGCCGGCAAGATCCGACGGCGCAGCGCCGACGACGGCGGGCCCGTCCGGGCGCGCGTGGCGACGATGGCGTTGCCGGGCGGATCGTCCGCGCTCCCCGGCTAGCGAGCACATCGCACCGCGACCGGCCTCGTGCGCTGTCGCACGCGAAGCAGGCAGCCGGCGGTGATCGAGGCCGCCGGTCAGTGCCGGCGCAGTTCCGCGCCCGTGGGAACGGTCTCGGGCTTGTACAGCAGCGGGTGCGTCGTGCCCGCGACGCGGTCCGGATGGACTCCGTCGAGCAGCCGGATGTCGGCGACGCGGCAGTCCTGCAGCAGCCGGACGAGCTGGGCGGCGACGTCGCCGACCCGGTCGGTTGCGAACAGCGGGCAGCGGAATCCCTCGGCGTCTCGGGTCTCGAATGGCGAGGACAGCGACACTCGCAGTTCGCCCATCCCGGGCGCTGCGGGCGCGCGGTGGGCGCTGATCACCGCGCTGGGTTCGCCCACCGAGGCGCGGAACTTGCGGATCGCGTTGCTGGCGAAGAGCTGGGCCGAGACCTCGCGCTGCGCGTCGCGCCCATCCTCGACGGCGGCCAGCGGCCGCCGCGGCGGCCGCGGCAGGGCGAGGATCGAGACGGTCGGCGCGGCGAGCTGCCGCGCGAGCTCCTGCGCCAGCGGCATGCCCCAGGGATCGGTCGCTCGCGCCGCAAACAGCGCGGCGCCCGGCCGCGCCAGTGCCGTCCCGAGCAGGAACCGCAGATGCACCGACTCGCCGCCGGCAGCGAAGCTGACCGGCCGCGGCACGACGACCCGCGCGGGAAGCGCGGTCGACGGCGCGTCGGGCAACCGCTGCCACGCCATCAGCTCGGGCAGGCGCGGGAGGTCGAGGGCGTCGGCGCCGACCAGCGCGTTGGCGAGCGCGATCGACTGGTTCCCGGCAAGCGCGCCGTGGCCGCGCAGCAGCGCAGCAAGTGCGCCGACGTCGTCCAGCACCCCGGGCAGCGTCGCCTCGCCGCGCGTCGCGGCGATGCCCGCGACCAGCACCAGAGGGAGCGCGAACACCGAGACGGTCAGCGTGCCCTCGCCGGCCGGCTCGGCGCAGACTCGATCGAGAAGGCGCGCCAGGTGGCGGGCGACGGCGACCGACGGCGCGGCCTCGATGAGCTGGGCGACGGGCGGCCCTTCTCCGGCGAGGCGCTCGGCCAGCGCCCGCCGCAGCGCGGCATCGAGCGCATCCGACTCGAGCCGCGTCGGCGCCCCCAGGCTTTCCTCAGCCAGGCGATGGAGGACCGCGTCGGCCGGATCGGCCGCACGGACCGGGAACACCCGCGGATCGGGCACGGCGGCGGCGAGGTCGAGGGCGTTCATCGCCGGATTTTCGCACGCGTGCAGGACGTCTCACGGAACGAGGCAGAAAG
>DATIUK010000027.1:0-3712 GCA_035466885.1 Casimicrobiaceae bacterium | reverse complement strand
CGCACACGCGCGGCGCCCGGCGGTCAGCGCGCCAGCATCGACTTCAGGTTCCTGAGCCGCTCGCTGCCGGCGGCCTTCTCCTTCGCCGCCTCGTCGGCAGGCAGCGCCGCGCCGGCCCAGCGCAGGTCGTCCTGCGCGAGTTCGCCGATAAAGCGCGAAGGCTCGCAGGCGACCGCCTCGCCGGCGCGCCGCCGCTTGCGGCAGAACGACAGGTGCAGGCTGCGTTGCGCGCGGGTGACGCCGACGTACATCAGCCGCCGCTCCTCGTCGACGCTGCCGGCGGCGAACGACTCGCGGTGGGGCAGGATCCCCTCTTCCAGCCCGACCAGGAAGACGTGCGGGAACTCGAGCCCCTTCGCCGCGTGCAGCGTCGACAGGTGGACGGCGTCGGGCGCCGCGCCCTCCTGTCCTTCCAGCATCGTGATCAGCGCGATCGTCTGCGTGAGTTCCAGCAGGTTCTTGCCGTCGGCCTCGCCCTTGGTCGACAGCCAGCGCACGAAGTCGGCGACGCTCTTCGACCGCGACTCGGCCTCCCGCTTGTCGCAGGTGGCGACGAGGTAGTCGTCGTAGGCGATCGCCGCGGTGAGTTCGTCGAGCAGGCGACCCGCCGGCTCGCGCTCGGCGCGAAACCGCAGGCCGTTGATCAGCGTGCAGAACGCATCGAGGATCTCGCGCTGCCGCGCCGGCAGCGCCGTGGCCGCCTCGGGGGCGAACACCGCGGCGAACAGGCTCTCGTGACGCGCGCCGGCGATGGCGCCGAGCTTGCCCAGCGTCGTCGCGCCCACGCCCCGCTTCGGCGTCGTGACCGCGCGGATGAACGCCGGATCGTCGTCGTCGTTGGCGACGAGCCGCAGGTAGGCGACGAGGTCCTTGATCTCGGTGCGCTCGAAGTACGACTGCCCGCCCGAGATCGTGTACGGCACGTTCTGCGCGCGCAGCTGCTGCTCGAAGAGCTTGGCCTGGTGATTGCCGCGATAGAGCACCGCGTAGTCGGCGTAGCGGCCGCGGTGCTCGAACCTGTGGGCGAGGATCCGCCGCACGACGCCCTCGGCCTCCGCCTCGTCGTCGGCCGCCGGCGTGACCCGGATCGGGTCCCCCGCGCCGTGCTCGCTCCAGAGCTTCTTGTCGAAGAGCTTCGGGTTGTTGGCGATCAGCGCGTTGGCCGAGCGCAGGATGCGCACCGTCGACCGGTAGTTCTGCTCCAGCTTGACGACCTTGAGCGACGGGTAGTCGCGCGGCAGCTGCGCGAGGTTGTCGACCGACGCGCCGCGCCAGCCGTAGATCGCCTGGTCGTCGTCGCCGACCGCGGTGAAGTTCGCCGCGTCGCCCGCCAGCGCCCGGAGCAGGCGATACTGCGCGGGGTTGGTGTCCTGGTACTCGTCGACGAGGAGCTGCGCGCAGCGCTCGCGCCAGCGCGCGGCGACCGCGGGCCGCGATTCCAGCAGGGCGATCGGCAGCGCGATCAGATCGTCGAAGTCGACCGCCTGGTAGGCGCGCAGCGTGTCGTCGTAGCGCAGGTACGCCTGCGCAGCGGCCGCCTCGTCGTCGCCCTGCGCGGCCTTGACCGCCGCCGCCGGGGAGACGAGCGCGTTCTTCCAGCGGCTGATCGCCCACTGCGCGGAGCGCGCCCGCGCCGCGTCGGTGGTGCCCAGGAGGTCGGCGACCATGGTCTCGATGTCGGAGGGATCGAGGATCGAGAACGAGGGCTTCAGGCCCAGCGCCGCCGCGTCGGCGCGGATGATCGACAGGCCCAGCGAGTGGAAAGTCGAGATCGCGATCCGGCCGGCCGCCTCGCGCGCGCCCTGCGCCTTCAGCAGGCTCGCGACGCGCTCCTTCATCTCGCGCGCCGCCTTGTTCGTGAACGTGATCGCCGCGATCCGCGCGGGATCGTGCCCCTGCGCCAGCAGGTGCGCGATCTTGGCCGCGATCACGCGCGTCTTGCCGCTGCCGGCGCCGGCCAGCACCAGCAGCGGACCGTCGACGTAACGGACCGCCTCGCGCTGCGCGGGGTTCAGGGGCAACGACATCGGAAGGGGCGCTTCGGGCGGGACCGGGTGGTAAGATGCCGGCCGGATTCTATCAGCCCGCCGGCGCGCGAGCCGCTGCTGCAGCGGCCGCCGCTTCCCGCCCCCCCTTGCGCATCAGCGCGAATGCCGGGTTGCGCAACACGAAGGCAGTCCAGTGAACGCGAACCCCGCAGTGCGCAGCGCGCAGGCCGTCACGTGAGCCACTACGCCATCGGCGACATCCAGGGCTGTCACGCGGAGCTCTGCCAGCTCCTCGAGGTCATCGGCTTCTCGCCGCAGCGCGACCGGCTGTGGCTCACCGGCGACCTCATCAACCGCGGCCCGGCGTCGCTCGCCGTGCTGCGCGAGGTGAAGGCGCTCGGCGAGGCCGCCGTCACCGTCCTCGGCAACCACGACTTCCACCTGCTGATGGTCGCCGCCGGGCACACGACGCTGCGCGACGACGACACGCTGGCAGCGATCCTCGAGGCGCCCGACCGCGACGAGCTCGTCGGCTGGCTTGCGCGACGGCCGCTGGTGGTCGTCGAGGACGACCTGCTGCTGGTGCACGCCGGGCTGCTGCCGGCGTGGTCGCCGGCGACGGCGTTGTCATGCGCACGCGAGGTCGAGGCGACGCTCGCCGGTCCCGATGCCGACGCGTTCCTCGCGCAGCTCTACAGCGACGAGCCGCGCACCTGGCGCGACGACCTCGAGGGCTTCGAGCGCCAGCGCGCGATCGTCAACGCCTGCGCGCGGCTGCGCTTCTGCACCGCCGACGGCACGATGGAGTTCCGCGAAAAGCGGGGGCCCGAGCAGGCGCCGGCCGGATTCCGCCCGTGGTTCGAGCATCCGCACCGCGCATCGGCTCGGAAGACGGTCGTCTGCGGCCACTGGTCGATGCTCGAGCTGAAGCTCGCGCCCAACCTGCTGATGCTTGACTCGGGCTGCCTGTGGGGCGGGACGCTGACCGCGGTCAGGCTCCGGGATCGCCGGGTGTTCCAGGTCCCTTCGCGCGCGCCGGTAACGCCAAAGCCGTTCGGATAGCGGCCTCGGCCTCCCGCGAGAGCTCGCGGCGGTGCCGCTCGCGGGCGGGCAGCGGCGGCGTGACGGTGAGCTCGACGACGACCCTGCGCTCGCCGGTCACGCGCCAGAACGAACTCATGAACGACGTGTCGCCGACGTAGGCCACCGCGTCGTTGACGCCGCCTTCGTGGTGCGTGTAGCGGATCGCGATCGGCTGCACGTGGCCCTCGGCGTCGACGATCGGCTGCAGCAGCGAGCCGTGGAACGGCAGCACGTCGCGCCCGTCGCTGGTCGTGCCTTCGGGGAAGATCGCGATCACGTCGCCGCGCGCGAGCACCTCGGCCGCGTGCCGGTTGACCTTGTGCGTGTCGTGCCGGCGCGAGCGGTCGATGAACAGCGTGCCGCCGGTCTCGGCGAAGCGGCCGATGAGCGGCCAGCGCTTCAGCTCCGACTTGGCGATGAAGCGCGCCGGCTGCACGGCGGTGAGCACGAAGATGTCGAGCCACGAGATGTGATTGGCCACGATCAGCACGTTGCCGCCGATGCCTGCCGCTCACCAGAGGTTGCCGCCGAACGTCCGGTCGTAGAGCGCGGCGATCGCCTCGCGGTCCACGGGGTGGTTCTGGCCGCCCTGGGAGCCGATCTTCAGCGTGCCGAGCAGCGCGGCGAGGCGCCCGGTCTTC
>DATIUK010000026.1:0-2386 GCA_035466885.1 Casimicrobiaceae bacterium | reverse complement strand
GGCGTTGATCCCCATCACGACCTCGGGGATCGGGAACGCCGCCACGTAGCCGGCGACGTTCGACTTGGTCATCTTGCCGGCGACGATGCCGGCGAGGTAGCGGCCTTCGTAGAAGCGGGCGTTGTAGATGCCGACGTTGGGATCGGTCTTGTAGCCGGTGGCGTGCTCGAAGTGGACCTTCGGATAGGCCTTGGCGACCTTGATCGTCGGGTTCATGTAGCCGAACGACGTCGTGAAAATGAGGTTGTGGCCGCTCTGCGCGAGTTCGCGGATGACCCGTTCGGCGTCCGCGCCCTCGGGCACGCTCTCGATGTACTTGGACGTCACCTTGGCGCCGAGCGCCTTCTCCATTTCCTTGCGGCCGGTGTCGTGCTGGAACGTCCAGCCGGCGTCGCCGATCGGGCTCACGTAGACGAAGCCGATCTTGAGCGGCTCGCCGGCCTTGGTCTGCGCGACGGCAGGCAGCGAAAGGCCGAGCGCGGCGGCGGCGAGGGCGGCGGTGGCGAGGAGTGCCTTGCGGCGGGGGGCGTGCTGCATTGTTGGTCTCCAGGGTCGGGGGAGGAACGGGGGTGCGGCAAACAAGCATTTTACCCCCGCGGCGCCGCGGCGGCACGCACGCCGGCGAGGTCGGTGCCGGCCCGTATAATGGGCTCGGTCGTGGCGCGCCGAGGGGGCGTCATCACCCGACGACACCCGCCTGCGGTGGTCGGCGCCCCGGGGAGAACCATCGATGCGCAATGACGTTACCCGCACCACGCTGGCGGTGCTCTTCATCGGCGTGCTGATCATCGCCTCGCTGTGGATCCTGCGCCCGTTCCTCGCGCCGGTAATCTGGGCGACGATGGTCGTCGTCGCGACGTGGCCGCTGATGCTCAAGGTCGAGCGGGCGCTCTGGGGGCGGCGCTCGCTCGCCGTGGCCGTGATGACGCTCGCGATGCTGCTGGTGTTCGTGCTGCCGTTCTGGACGGCGATCGGCGCCATCGTCGACTATTCCGACAAGCTGGGCGAATGGGCGCGCCATCTCAAGGACTTCAAGGTTCCCCAGCCCCCGGCGATGGTCGAGCTGATCCCGGTCTTCGGCGGCAAGATCGCGTCGATGTGGCGCGACTTCGCGGCGATGGCGCCGGACGACCTGGCCGCCAGGCTCGGTCCCTACGCTGGAATCATCGCGAGGTGGATCGCCGGCGAGGCGGGAACCATCGGCGCGCTGCTGATGCAGTTCCTGCTGACGGTGGTCATCGCGGCGGTGATGTACTCGGGTGGCGAGACCGCGGCGCGCGGCGTGCGCCGATTCGCCCACCGGCTGGCGGGCCAGCGGGGCGACGACGTGGCCGTGCTGGCGGCGCAGGCGATCCGCGGCGTCGCGCTGGGGGTGGTCGTCACCGCGCTGGTGCAGTCGACGCTGGGCGGCCTGGGACTGCTCGTCGCCGGGGTTCCCTTCGCCGGACTGCTGACCGCCGTGATGCTGATGTTCTGCCTCGCGCAGCTCGGGCCGACGCTGGTGCTCGTTCCGGCGGTGGCCTGGCTGTACTGGACCGGCGACAACGTCTGGGGCACGGTGCTGCTGGTGTGGACGCTGTTCGTCGGCACGCTGGACAACTTCCTGCGGCCCTACCTCATCAAGATGGGTGCCGACCTGCCGCTGCTGCTGATCTTCGCCGGCGTGATCGGCGGCCTCGTCTCGCTGGGACTGCTGGGCATCTTCGTCGGGCCGGTGGTGCTGGCGGTGAGCTACACGCTCCTCAAGGCGTGGATCGACGACGCGGCGGAACAGCCGGCGCCCACGGACGCTCCTGCGCGCGGCGACAAGGCAGCGAGCCGGTAGGGGGCCGTGGCGAACCGCGCCGCGGGTCAACTCACCGCTTGCGGCGCAAGCTTCCGAGGGCGCGCTGCGTGGCGGTGCGCCGCCGCCACGATGGCCAGCGCGACGACCAGCAGTGCCGTCGCGACGGCGAACGTGACCCGCATGCCGGTGGCAACGGCGTCCGGGTGCGCTGCCGTGACGTCGACCGTCGTCGAGGCGAAGGCGAACACCGCACCCATGACCGATGCGCCGGTGACGAGACCCAGGTTGCGCGACAGGTTGAGCATGCCGGAGATGACCCCCCGCTGGTCCGGGCCGACGTCGGCCATGACGGCGGTGTTGTTGGCCGTCTGGAACAGCGCATAGCCGGCCGTGACGACGACGATGGGTGCGACGTAGCCGGGGATGCCCAGTGTTGCCGGCAGCAGGGACAGCATGGCCGAGCCGGCCGCCATCCCGAGGAGCCCGACGGCGGTCAGGCGTTGGGCGCCGCAGCGATCCGCGATGCGTCCGGCCGGCACGGCGGTCAGCGCGACGACCAGCGGGCCGACCGACAGGACGAGCCCGACCCGCGCCGCGTCG
>DATIUK010000025.1:0-2596 GCA_035466885.1 Casimicrobiaceae bacterium | reverse complement strand
AGGGGCGCCTCCATCGCCGTTTCCTCCCGCGACCAGTGTACCGCGCCGGGCTTCGCCGGGGCGCTGCGGCGAATGGCGGCCGTCGTCACGCCGGCAGCTGCCAGCGGCGGGCGGTGCGGTTACTCAGTTCATTGCCGAGCGCAGGCGGTGCATGACGTCGAACGGAGTGAGCCTGCGACCTTCGTCCTCGAGCACTTCGCGCCGCGCCGCGCCGAGCTGCGCCTGCACGAGTCGCCGTACGTGCCGCAGCTCGCGCCGGTCGGTCGCCGACAGCACGCCGTAG
The DNA here is from genome assembly GCA_035466885.1 of Casimicrobiaceae bacterium. GTDB lineage: Bacteria > Pseudomonadota > Gammaproteobacteria > Burkholderiales > Casimicrobiaceae > CAIWHR01. The sequence goes on along the minus strand of DATIUK010000025.1, from coordinate 2,313 downwards.
TGCGCCTGCCAGTCGTGGGCGGCGAACGCCATCACCTGCGCCGCCGGCGCGGGCACGCGCAGGTGCGCCAGCGCCACCGGGGCGTTCCACAGCGCGTGGCACAGGGCGATGCCGTCGGCCGCGGCGAAAGCCACCTCGGCGGCCTCGACGTAGGCGGCGTGCGCCGCCGGCCAGTCGCGCAGCCCGCAGAACGCGTTGCCGCGCACGTTGAGCGCCTGGGACAGCTGGCTCCAGTCCCGGTCCTCGCGCGCGACCGCGCAGACGCCCTCGAGACGGTCGAGGCAGTCGCGCCACGCGCGCCGCGCGGCGGCGCGCACGGCCAGGTTGTAGTGGCCGCTGTTGACGAGGTGGCGGTTGCCCTGCTGCTCCCACAGCGCCAGCGCGCGCCGCTGCAGTGTCTCGGCCTCGGCGTCGCCGCCGTGACGCGCGCCGGCGATGAAGCCGCGCAGCGCGTGCACGCTGGCCTCGACGCCGAGGTGGCCCTGGCGGCCGGCGATCGCCAGCGCCTCGTCCAGCAGCGTGTCGAGGCCGTGGGCGTCGCGGGTGATGCGCCAGCGCAGGCTCGCCACCGCATGCAGCGCGCGGGCGCGCTCGAGGCTGGCCGGCGCGGCGAGGGCGAGGCCCTGTTCCGCGTCGCGCAGCGCGTCTTCGTGCCGGCCCTGGTCGTAGGTGGCCACACAGAGGACCGTGCAGGCCGCGGCGCGCAGCGCATCGTCGCCGCCCGCCGCGATCGCCTTGCGCAGCAGCGCCGTGCCGGAAGGTGGCAGCGGCACCTCGTTGAGCGCCGGCCGCATGGCGGCAGCGAGCCGCAGCCCGTCCTCCGGCGCGGCGTCGGCCACCGCGCTCGCCAACGCGGCAAGGACGTTTGGCATCTCGGCGTGGATCGCTCCGAGCGGCGGCGTCACGCCCAGCCCGGCCGCCCAGTCGAGGCACCAGCGCCGCTGCCGTGCCCGCAGCTCCAGCCAGCGGGCGCGGTCGAGCCGCGAATGCGCGAACTCGCGAACCGGCTCGGTGATGACGAAGCGCAAGCTGCCGTCGCGTTGCGCGCGGACGGACAGCAGCGAGCGCTGCACGAGTTCGTCGATCACCAGCGCGACGTCGGCGTCCTCGGTCACGGCGAATGCGGCGTCGGCGTCGCACCCGGCGGGAAAGACGGTGATCGCCTCGAGCGTGCGCTGCTGCGTGGCATCGAGCTGCGCCCAGCTCCAGCCGATCACCTGCTCCATCGAAGCGTGCCGCGGGTCGCCGTCGTCGCGCACGCCCTTGCAGCGCCAGCGCGGGCGAGGCGGCCATTTCATCCCATGTGGCATCGGGCGCCGGCTGCGCCAGCGGCGAAATCGGGCACTCGCACTCGCCGTCCTGCCCGAGGACGATGCGCGAGGTGGCGAGCACGTGCAGCCGGGGCAGCGCCGCCAGCAGCGCGCGCACCGGGTCGTTGGCCAGCGGCAGCAGCTGTTCGAGGTTGTCGAGGACCAGCAGCGCGCGTCGACCGGCCAGCGTGCGTGCCAGCTGCTCGACGACCCCGACCGGACTCGCGGGCAGCGCGAACGCTCCGCGCAGCGCGTCGTGCATGGCGGGCAGGTCGGCGCAGGCGGCGAGCGGCACGAAGGCGACGACGTCGAACGCCGGCGCCGCGCCGTCGTCGCCTGCTGCCGGGGCATCGCGGACCGCCCGTGCCAACTCGACGGCGAGCCGGGTCTTGCCGCTGCCGCCGGGACCGAGCAGCGTGACGAGGCGGTGCGCCGTCAGCCGCTCGCGTATCCCCGCGACCTGCCGCTCGACGCCGAAGCAGCGCGTCAGGTACGCCGGAAGCGCCGGCGCCGCCTGCAAGCCCGGTAGCGAGGCCGGCGGATCGGATTCGGCGACGAAATCCGGCGCGTAGCGGCCCCGGGGCAGCACGATCCTGAGCTTCGGCGTCCGGTCGAAGTTCGCGTAGTGCGCCTCGAGCCGCTCGCGCAGGCGGCCGATGTTGACGCGGACGATCGGATCGACCTGCGGGTCGTAGGTGGCGGGATCGCGCCGGAAGACGTCCAGCGCGATCGCCGTCTCGCGCAGCGCGGCCTCGTCGCCGGCCAGGCGCTTGGCAACGAGGTAGTGCAACAGGCGCTGGTGGCCGGGCGCGCGGCGAAGGGCGTCGCTCGCCGCGAGGCGCTCGACTTCCTCCTCGACCAATCGAGCGGGCGGGATGGGCAGCGGGACCATGCCCGCAATCTAGCGGATTTGCACGCAGGCCGGGAGATGGCGATGGTGACAGCCGGCCGCCGCGTCGGCTGGTTGTGGCGCGTTGCCGCCGATCGGGTCCGCCGGGGACTC